>NZ_JBEZGN010000003.1:0-140065 GCF_040650055.1 Spirillospora sp. NPDC048819
TTGCCGTCCATGCAGTCGAGGGTGAAGGACAGGTGGTAGAGCAGTGCTCCGGTCAGGAGCCAGGGCCAGGAGGCGGTGGCGAAGCAGGCTGCGGCGCCCAGTCCCAGCAGGAGGGCTGCGACCGTGAGCTGGTTGGGTGTCACCTTGGTCCGGTTGGCGGTGACCTTCACCAGCCGGGAGGCGAGCGGGTCGACCAGCAGTACCGTCCACCACGCGTCACGCGCCTTGTACGTCCGTTGCCGAACGTCCTCGAGCGTGAAGTTCGCCATGGAGAGGTGTCCTTTCAATCGCGAGAGATAACCGGATCGTAGCGGGCTCGCCACGCTGAGTATTCGTGATGTTGCAGAGTCGTGGCCTTCTCCGGCCACGGCGGGCGCGGTATTCGGTCGACGACACGGGCGGCGGCGCCTCCGCCGTCCACTGCACAGATTGTCCGCTTCGAAACCGGTTTTCCCCATATATTGGGTGGGCTCTGAAAGAGATCGCACATCCGGATGCAGATGTCCGGCGCGGGGGTGCCCGGTGGTTCACGAGGGAAGCGCGGTGCCGCATGCGGAGATCCACGAGGTGTGGCCGCGGGACGGCCGGATCACCATCCGCGGCGAGATCGTCTCGGGGCGGGCGGACGCCTCCTGGACGCTGCGGCTCATGTCGCGCGAGCGGAAGCGGTCATCGAAGCTGCGGGCGCTGGGCCGGGTGCGCGCTCTCCTCGGCTCTTCACCGCGGTCGCCAGGGGAGTTCACGGTCCCGGTGACGCTTGAGGGAGCGAGCTTCGAGGCCGTGCTCCCGCTGGAACCGCTGGCTCAGGCGCAGCCGTTGCCGCGCGAGTTGTGGGACCTCCATCTGGTGGCCCCCGGGGAACGCGCTCTCAGGCTGGGGCGGCACCTGGACGACATGCCGGGCAAGAAGCACATCGTCACTTTCCCGCAGCAGACGGTGGACGCGCCTTCCCGCATCTCCATACGTCCCTACTACACCGACGGAGACCACCTTTCCATTCGTTGTCTCCCTCGCGACAAGGAATGATGACCGGCCCATGCGGATCATCTATCTGCTCTTCAACGCACACGGGGTCGGCGGGACCGTCCGCACGATTTTCAACCAGGCCAACGCCATGGTGGACCGGGGCCACGAGGTCGACCTCGTCACCATCTGGCGCACCCAGGATGATCTCCCCTTCCCCCTGGACGACCGCGTGCGGCTCATTCCGCTCGTGGACGGGAGGGAGTCCGCCCGGGAGGTGCGCGCGGCGATGGATCCGGGCGACACCTCGTGGCATTCCCACTTCCCCGCGGGGGTGTCCGCGACGGCGGACGGCCGCCTCCGGGTGAATGCCCTCATCGACCACCTCCGGGGGGTCAAGGACGGCATTCTCGTCTCCACCAGGCCGACCATCTCGCTCATCGCCGAGCGCTTCAGCGATCCGCGTCTGGTTCGCGTCGTCCAGGAGCACACGCATCTCGGTTCCCACAATCCGGAATGGCGCGCCGCCCTCGGCGCCGCCTACCCGTCCTTCGACGCCCTGGTGACACTGACGGCGGAGGATCTGCGGTCGTACACCGAGGCGTTCCCCGATGTGCCCAGGATCGAGCGGATCCCGAACCCGCTGACCTCACTGGACGGGCCGACCTCCGACCTGACCGGCAAGATCGTCGTATCGGCGGGCCGGCTGGACCGGGCCAAGGGCTTCGACCACCTGATCAAGGCTTTCGGGACGGTCGTCGAGCGGCATCCCGACTGGACGTTGCGCATCTACGGCGACGGCCCCGAGAAAGGCCGGCTCCGGCGGATGATTCTGGACGGCCATCTTTACAACCACGTGTACTTGATGGGCTTCACCGACAGGCTGAGCGAAATGCTGGCCAAAGGCTCGATCTTCGGAATGAGTTCCCGGTCCGAAGGCTTCGGAATGGTCCTGCTCGAAGCGATGAACTGCGGGCTCCCGGCGATCAGTTTCGACTGCCCCGTCGGGCCCCGGGAGATCATCACCTCGGGCCGGGACGGCCTGCTCATACCCCTGGGGGACACCGGCGCGCTGGCGGATGGCATCTGCCGCCTGATCGAGGACGGGGAACTGCGGCGCGAGTTCGCGGAGGCGGGCCGTAAGACGGCGGCCCGCTACGACCCGGACGTCATCGCCAGTTCCTGGGAGCGTCTCTTCACCGAACTGCTCGCCGAAAAGCACTGAGCCGCACCGTCGGGCTTCCTCGCGGAGCGGGCCGGGCCGGGCCCGTTCCGCGATCGGGGACCGCGCCGGCTCGTCATCCGTCCTCGCCGGCTCGTGAACGTCAGCTGAGAAGCCGGTCCACCACCCGTGCGGCGGCGTTGCCGTCGTCCATGGCGCAGTAGCGCTCCGAGAACGCGGCGTAGGCGTCGCGATGCCGGGCGGCGACGCCCTGAATGTCCCGCAACGCGTCGACGACCTCGTCGGTCTCCCGCAGCAGCGGGCCCGGGGCCTCCTGGGCCAGGTCGAAGTAGGTGCCGCGCAACTCGTCCTGGTAGAACTCCAGGTCCGGTGTGAAGAACACCATCGGGCGGCCGGTGGCGGCGAAGTCGAACATCACCGAGGAATAGTCGGTGATCACCACGTCGGCGATCAGATACAGCTCGGTGATGTCCGGATACCGGGTGACGTCGATGACTCCCTCGCCGATCCCGGCGGTTCGGTCGGCGACCATGTGGTGCTGGCGAACCAGCACCGAGTACCCGTCGCCGATCCCGGCGGCGAACCGCGTGGTGTCCAGGGGGAGTTCGGCCTGCCGGCCGCTCGTCAGCCAGATGTCCTCACGCCAGGTCGGGACGTAGAGGGCGACCTGGCGGCCCGGCGGCACCCCCAGATGCTCGCGGATCCGCCGCGCCCGGTCTTCCCGGTCGGCCCCGAAGAGCAGATCGTTGCGCGGATAGCCCACTTCCAGCACGTCGCCGTCGTAGCGGAACGCCTGCCGGAGCATGCCGGTGACGTGCGGGGAGGGAGAGATCAGATGATCCCAGAGCGGCACGTCCTCCTCGAACCGGCTGAGCTTGGTGGTGTTGCTGGCGATGCGGCCGTTCTGCACGACGTCGTAGCCAATGTGCTTGTAGGGCGTCCCATGCCATGTTTGCAGGTAGGTCTGCCCCGGACGCTTCTTGTACCCCTGCATCTGCAGACAGTTGTTGACGACGATCCGCGCGGACGACGTCAGTTCGTAGTACTCGCGCGTGCCCCGCAGAACGGTGCGGGCGTTTCCGGGGGCCTTGAACTGGCCGTCCGAGACGAACCACGCATACTCCAGGCCCAGATCGCGGCGCTCCATCTCCTCGTAGATCGCCTGGGGGTTGCAGGAGTACTGGCGGCCGAAGTAGCTCTCGAAGACCACGAGGTCGCGGACGGCCGAGGAATTGGCGGCGGAGAAGTGCCGCCGCTGGAGCCTGCGCTGGGCGTAGGGCCCCCGCTCGTCGTCTCCCAGCGCCGTCCTGACCCGCAGGTGCAGCAGATCGCCGCGGTGAACGTGCAGGGACAGCTCATGGACGCCGACGCGGCGCGGTTCGGGCAGGTTCGCGGACGCCGCCCGGTCGATGCCGACCGTGATCTCCTCGCCGTCGCCGGGAACGTACAGGTCCCATGCGCCGCTCGGCAGCGGCAGCCCGTCCCGGCGCTGCGCGTCGAGCAACGCGGTGAAACCCGGCCCGTCCCAGGCCAGCGGGACCTCGTGCATGACCGAGCCGTTGCGTCGCCGCATGATCAGGCGGTCGGGCCGGACCCGCTCGTCGCCGCAGGAGCCGGAGATCTGGATCGTGCTGCCGTCCAGCCACTCCACATGCGTGATGACCGGGCGGGGCGTCCTTTCCACCAGGGTGAGGTTGCCGTAGGTGGTGCTGATGACGTCGTACTCACGCCCCGAAACGTGGACACGGCGATCGAGCAGTTCAGCCTGCACGGCCAGCCTCAGCGCACTGTGCTTCTTGGCCGTCAGGGACAGGTCCCAGTCGATGGCGCCGACGGTGTTGGAGGTGTCCCCGAATGCGGTCTGGGCGGCCAGTTCCGTGAGGTCGGCGACGGCGGTGAAGTCGAGCCGGCCGTGCGGGCCCTCCCCGGCGGGACTGACCGGCCAGCTCACGCTCTTGCTGCCCTGCCGGAAGACCGCGGTGAGGGATCCGCCCCGGACGAAGGCGGAGTCCGCACTCCTGACCCACCCGGACAGACGCAGCCGCTCGCCGTCCACGACGACGTCCGTGACCTGGCCGCGGATCGGCTGAACCCCGATGACCAGTTCCCTCGCCTGCGTGTACTTGGGTTTGATCAGGCGACCCGAGGCGATCTCCCGGGCGGGAGGCCACTGCCCCAGGCCCTTGGGCATGCTCAGCCGGCCACGCCTTTTGACGCCCTGGGTCGTCACCTTGACGAAGACGTGCCATACGCCCTCCGCGATGTCGAGATCGGCCGGGTCGACCTCCAGGACGAACCCCGACCAGTCGTGGCAGGCGGTGGCCTGACCGCTCCCGGCTGTGACGTCCGGGCGCCTGACCTGTTCCACCTCGCAGCGGATGATCTTGGGGAACAGCCGCCTGCGGCGCCGCAACTCGACCTCGACCTTGGTGTCGCCCTGTTCGGGAGCGTCCATGCGCGCGATGAAGGCATGCCCCTCCACCCGCAGCCGCCCCTGGTGCCACGAGACCTCGTCGATGCCGGTCTTGAGTTCCAACTCGTCAGAGAGTTCGAAAAGGTGGTCGGGAAAACGCGGATCGTCCAGGTACGGGTAGTCGCCGTACCACTTGCCGGGGAAGCCGGGGCGCTGGATGGCGCTGTGGCGTTTCGGGTTGCTCTTGGAAAAGGAGACGATCTCGACGAGCTCGTCGGTGAGCTGCTGCCGCACCGCGTGGAACTGCAGCCGGGCCAGAGCCGGCAGTCCGCTGTAGAGGTGCGGCCCGATCTGATCGAGGAACCCGTTCACCAGGGAGAAGAAGCTGTCCCGGTAGGCGTCGTCGCCCTGGTCGATGACGTTGACGTAGATGCGAAGATCGTCGGCCATGGCGGAGCGGTCGTACGCGTCCTTCAGGTCCGGGGCGTTCTGGGCGAGGAAGTCCGAGGTCGCCTGGACCGACCGGATCCGATCGGCCAGGTTGCCCGGCTCGGTGCGCCGCTGGGTGATCGAGCGCGTGCCGGTCTCGCGGATCCGCCAGTGGTAGACGACGTCACGGAGAACGTCCACCTTCTTGGCGAGGACGTGCGCGGGGACCGTCACCGGGGCGTCCTCGTACAGTCCCGCCGGGAACGTGAAGTCGTGCGCGTCCCAGAAGGAGCGGCGGAAGACCTTGTTCCACGCCGTCCTGTCCTGCAGCAGTCCCGGGAACTCCCGGACGTGGGTGCTCTTGCGGTCGACCTTGAAGATCTCATGGTGCATCGCCGACCGCTGCAGGCCTGCGGTGCCGATCCGGCGGACACCGCCGCAGGCGATGTCGGAGCCGGTCTCCTCCAGGGAGGAGACCATCAGGTCGAAGGCGTACCGGGGGATGACGTCATCGCTGTCGATGAAGGCCAGGTAGCGGCCGGTGGAATGCGGAACGCCCGCGTTGCGGGCGATGCCCAGCCCCTGGTTCTCCTGCCGGACGAGTCGAAACCTCTGATCCCGGGCGGCGAACTCCTTGGCGATCACGGCGCCGTCGTCGGTGGAACCGTCGTCGATCATGACGACTTCCAGGTCGCTCAGCGTCTGCCGCGCGATGGACTCCAGGCAGTCCCCGAGGTATTCGGCTACATTATAGAATGGAACAACTACGCTAAGAAGCGGTGACACGATTCTCCCGACCACGCATGTGCCGATGGCACCGAGGTGAATGCGCCTCGTAGCGGGAACGAGAGGCGAAGATGACTGCGCCGAGAATATTCGGCCTGTCTAATGATCTCGCAATGGCGTTCTGGTCGCTACCCGCTCCGTGGCCTTTTCTGGCCGCCCGCCGCACCGGGCCGGCGCAGCGGGGTGAAAGCCCACGTCATCTTGGGCTCAAGGGCCCATCTCGTGCAGCGGATGACCGGCTTGGTCAACAGGAAGGTGCCGACGACCATGGCGGCGGCGCACACGACCAGGACGCCGGGAACTGTGTGTAGCCATTCCGTTCCCCACAGGCCGGTGTATTTCACCGCCAGAATCACGAAGCCGTGCAGCAGATAGCAGTAGAGCGTGGCGGCCCCGAGTTTGGTGAACCAGTGATTTCGCCGCGGGGTGAGGCTGAGGAACGCGGCGACCATCACGAGCCCGCAGGCGAACATCGCGAGCCGCATCAGGGTGCCGTCGAAATTGCCGACGCCGAAGCGGCTGTTCGGGTGGTTGAAGTAGAGCCAGTACAGGTCCATGCGGTCCCTGGCCAGGTAGCCGCAGCCCAGGGCGACCGCGAGCACCAGCGCCCCGATGGGGCGGGCGACGGGCTTCTTGAGGATCTCGAAGTGCTCGGGCTTCAGCTTGAGGCCGATGACGTAGAAGGGGAGCAGCCCGAGTACCCGGTGGATGTGGAACGTAGAGCCGAGATCGCTCATGTAGGACAGCAGCGCGATCAGCAGAGCCCCCGCCACCGGCCAGCGGATCTGCTGCCACACGGGGGTGGACAGGCGCCACAGGAACAGCGCCAGCAGGAACCACATGAGGTAGTACGGCTTCAGGAGGCTGATCTCCAGCTGCTTGCCCCCGGCCAGCCAGCCGTAGATCGCGTACGTGAACTCGAACACCACGTAGGGGACGCCGACGTGCGTGATGAGCTTGCGCGCCTTGCCGCTGGAGAAGCTCCAGTTCCGGGAGAGGTAGCCGGTGATCAGGATGAACAGCGGCATGTGGAACATGTAGACGAAGACGTACAGGCCCTTGGCCATCGGGACGTCGGTGACGTAGCCCAGCGAGTGCCCCAGGACCACGAGAAGGATCGCGAGGTACTTCACGTTGTCGAAGAACGGGTCCCGCGGCTTGCGCGGGGCGGGGGCGGCCTGCGGCGCGGACGCCTGCGCCGCCTCGGGGGTCGAGGGAGCCCGGGCGCTGGACGGCGCCTCAACGGTGGGCGCCGCCGTCGGGGACGTGGGGACTTCGCCGGTGTAGGTCATGACGGCCGGGCTCACGCTTCCTTGCGTGCCGCGCCGCCGGCGCCGCCGAGGCGGCCGGACGGACGGCGGAGAGGGGTGAAGGTCCAGGTCATCTTCGGTTCCAGAGCCCGGCGCGTCCAGCGGACGACCAGGTCGGAGCACAGCGCGGTGCCGACGGCGGCGGAAGCGGCGATGAGGATGAAGGTCCCCGGAAGCGTGTGCATCCAGGACGCGTCCCACCAGCCGGCGTAGTCCAGCAGCCGGATGACGAACCCGTGCAGTAGGTACGCGTAGAGGGTGGTGGCGCCGAGGGCGCTGAACCAGTAGCGCCTGCGGGGCACGACGCTGAGGAACGCGGCGACCAGCACCACCGCGCAGACGAGCATGGCCGCCGTCACCACGGTGCCCATGGCGTTGCCGACGCCGAGTTCGCTGTACGGGCTCTTCCAGAAGACCCAGGCCTCCGGCATGCGGTCCTTGGCGAAGAAGGCGGCCGCCAGCCCGCCCGCCAGCACGGCGGCGCCGATGGGGCGGGCTGCGGGCCTCTTGAGGATCTCGAAGTGCTCGGGCTTCAGCGTGAGGCCGAGGACGAACAGCGGAAGGAGGCCGAGGACCCGGTGGAGGCTCAGCGTCCCGCCGAAGTCGCCCATGTAGGAGAGCAGCGAGATCGCCACCGCGGCCGCGAGCGGCCAGCGGATCTGCTGCCACACCGGGGTGGACAGGCGCCAGAGGAACAGCGCGCACATGAACCACATGATCCAGTACGGATCGAGGAGGCTGAACTCCAGCTTCCGCCCGCCCACCAGCCAGGCGTACAGCGCGTACGCGGCCTCGAACGTCACGTACGGCACGCCGATGTGGGCGATGAGCCTGCGCGCCTTGCCGCTGGAGAAGGTCCAGTTCCGGGAGAGGTAGCCGGTGATCAGGATGAACAGCGGCATGTGGAACATGTAGATGAAGAGGTACAGGGCCTCGGCGACGGGGACGTCCGACCGCACGTTGGCGATGGCGTGCCCGATCACCACCAGCAGGATCGCGAAGTACTTCGCGTTGTCGAAGTACGGGTCCCGCCGCTTGGGCGGGCGGGCTCGCTGCGCACCACCGGCCCGGGCGGCGGCGGACATCGCCTGGGCCCCGGGCGGGGGCTGCCGGGGGAGTGGTTCTGTTTCCGCGCCGGATGGCCAGGTGGTGTAGGTCATAGGGCTGCCCGGTCAGGTCTCCTTGCAGATGTCGTCGCTGGCGCGGATCTCACCCTGCTGCTGCGGAATCCCCGCGCCGGCGCTCTTCAGGTTGGTCCAGTTCCGTCCGATGACCAGGTCGACGACGCCGGGCGTCCCGCCCTGCCCCCGCGCCGCCGGCTGCGGCTTGCTGGGGATCAGCCCCGCCAGGGTCTGCGCCTGCTGGTCGGCACCGGAACCGTACATCACCTTGGTGGCGGATGTGATGGAAGGAGCGTTGCCGCCGACCGTGACCTGGAAGCCCTGCGACTCCAGGTCGTCCGCGACGCGGCCCGCCTGGCCGTCTATGCCGCTGCCGTTGAAGACCCGCACCCGCACCTGGCTCGGCGGGATCTTCGTGTCTCCCGGCTTGGGCTCCTTGGGCACGGTCTTGTCGTTGCGGACGGCGGCGAAGAACGGCTGGGCGGAGTCGCTGAGCGCGACGCGGTTCGGGTCCTGCGGGTCGGGGCCCGACGGGACGGTGACGAAGCGCAGCTTGCCGGAGGTCATGCCCTGCATCTCCCGGGCGATGTCCATCATGACGTCGGGCGTCAGTTCCTTGTCGGTGGTGAGCGACTTGGTGACCGCGTTCATCAGGGCGAAGAGCTTCTTGGGGTTGCTGAGCACCCCCGCGCTCATCGCCTTGCTGGCGAGCGCGCCCATGAACTTCTGCTGGCGCTTGATGCGGTCGAGGTCGGAGCCGTCGCCGAGGCCGTGCCGGACGCGCACGTAGGCCAGCGCCTGCTCGCCCTTGATGGTGTGCTTGCCCCTGGAGAGCCTGAGACCGGACTTGGGGTCGTTGACGGCCTTCGGCAGGCACACCGGGACGCCGCCGATCGCGGACGTGATCGTCTTGAACCCGTTGAAGTCGACCTGCATGAAGTGGTCGACGCGGATGTTGGAGATGCTTTCGATCGTCTTGATGACGCAGGCCGCGCCGCCGTTGGTGAACGCCGAGTTGATCTGGGCGCGCGACTGCGCCGGGATCGTCTGGCCGTTGCGGCCCTTGCAGGACGGCATCCGGACCATCAGGTCGCGGGGGAAGCTGATGCCCATCGCCTGGCCGCCGCCGGGGGACAGGTGCAGCAGGATCATCGTGTCCGAGCGGGGCGGGTCGTTCTTGAGGGAACGGCCGTACTTGGCGTTGCCGCCCGCGCGAGTGTCGGACCCGAGCAGCAGGATGTTCATCGCCTCGTTGAGCTTCTTCGGCCGGTTGGGGCCGAGCTGGGCGTTGACGTCCTCGTGGGAGATGTTCCCGAACGCCTGGCGGTAGAGGCCGTAGGCGGTGAGGGATCCGGCCACCATGACGACCGACAGTCCGATGCACACCCATCCGAGAATGCGCCAGCCACGCCGAGGCGCCGGGTGGGGATCGACGTCGTCGACGTACTCCATGTACATCGGGTTGCTGTTCATCGGCTCCGAGGTCCGGGGGTCTAGGCAGCTCTAGGGGTGTGGGGGTGTCCCCACAAGGCGTACGCCCGCTTTCCGGGGTCGGGTGTGCTGGACGAGGGCAAGGGAGAGCGTAGGTCAGGGGAGGCGGCGTAGGTGCCCGGATTCGTCATCGGGTCCGGGCAGACCGGCGACCACCGTCACATGCTCCACGGTCACACGACGATCTAGTGTCGTTTTGTTGAAGTTTCGTTGGATTATGACGGAAGCACCCGAGATTAGTGGTGCGAGTAGACCGGTCAGGACCCCGTCGAGTGTGGCGAACGACATGTCAACCAGAAGGCGGTCGCGTGCGTCCAGCTCCCATTTTTCGGTGACCGCGCGCCCGGCGGCGACGAGTTCCGCGGCCGTGAGTGTGGCCTTTGTCACATCCATCGCGGGCATCTCAGGCGTCACTTCCGGGCCCGGGACGAACCGGTCGCCGTAGCTTCGGACCTCCAGGGCGTAGTCGGTCACGCCGGGCGGGCACTCGGTGAGCGGCCCGCCGAGCGCGTGCAGCGACAGCCCGACGATCTCCTCCGCCTCCGGGTCCCCGGTCACGTCGTCCAGCACCTCCTGGGCCGCCGCCAGGATGTACGGCCCCGCCGTCCCGATCGGTTCGGCGGTCCCGCGTCCCCGGACCGTCTCCGGCTCGACCGGCTCCACCACGAGCCCCGCGGACCAGCAGGCCATCAGCCACACCGCGGTCTGCCAGTGCGGCGGCAGGACGAGCACGACCCGCGTGCCCGGCTCGGCGGCCAGCCCGTCCACCAGGAAGTTCGCCGTCTTGGCCACCCAGTTGTCGAACGTGCGGGCGGACAGTTCGACGCGTTCGCCGCTCGCGTCGTCGAAGAAGGTCACCAGCGGGTTGGACGGGTTGTCCGCCACCCGCCGCCGCAGCAGTTCCGCGGGCCCGGCCGCGTTCCCGGCGTGTGCGCTCATGGGCCGAGCGTATGCCCGCATGATCAGGCGCGGGGCAGCACCCTGCCGGTACCGCTACGCTCCGCACGGGTGAAACGAGTCGACGGACGAGCACGGGGCGAGAACATGAACGCGGGTCGGCTGCTCGCGCGGGTCACCGTGATCCCGGCGCTGCTCATCGTGGCGTGGCTGGCCGTCTCGCTGCCGCTGCTGATGGCGGGCGCGTTCCGTCCGGTCCCGGCGATCGGGCTCTTCGTGCCCGCGGCGGCCCTGGTGCTGTGGCTGGGCCTGCGTTCCCGGGCACCTGACCAAGCCGACCAAGCCGACGAAGTCCGTGACGCGGGCGCCACCGGCGTGGACGAGGACGCGGTGCCGTGGTGGACCGTCGCGGCCGTCCTCGGCATCACGGTGGCGTTCCTGGTGCTCCAGGTCGTCATGTGCTCGGAGCAGATCATCGTCCGCCGCGACCCGGCCTCCTACGTGCAGTTCGGGACGTGGCTGGCCGAGCACGGATCGCTGCCGATCCCGCTGATGGAGCAGGCGTTCGGCGGCCCCGACGGCGTCCTCTTCTTCGAGAGCCCCGCCTTCTACCAGCACGACGGCGCGATCGCCCCGCAGTTCATGGCGGGGCTGCCGCTGGTGCTGGCACCCGGCGGCTGGATCGGCGGCACCCACGGCATCCTGCTGATGGCGCCGCTGCTCGGCGCGTGCTGCGTGCTCACGTTCGCGGGCCTGGTCGCCCGCCTCGTCGGGCCCCGCTGGGCTCCGGCGGGCGCACTGCTCCTGGCGCTGACGCTGCCGATGCTCTACGTGTCCCGCAGCACCTTCAGCGAACTGCCCGCGATCGTCCTTCTGCTGGGCGGGCTGTCGCTGATGCACGACTCGCGGCGCGAGGCGGGCCGGCGCGCCGACCTGAAGGCGTTCCTCGCGGGCCTGGCGCTCGGCCTCATCGTCCTGGTCCGCATCGACGGGCTGCGGGACGTCCTCCCGGTCCTCGTCGTCGCCGGGTTCTCCGTGGCGCGCAGGCGGTGGATCGGCTACTGGACGGCCGGCGGCCTGCTGCTCGGCGCCGGCGCCGGGCTGACCGAGGGCTTCACCATGTCCCTCCCCTACCTGGCCTACCTGTACGCGTCACTCGCGCCGCTGCTGGCGATCACGGTGGCGATCCTCGTGGCGACGACGGCCATGGTGGTGCTGCTGCGCTGGGACCTGACGGGGTCGCGGCTGCGCCGTGCCGGGGCGGCGGTCGCGCGCGGCAGGCTGCCGGGGGCGGCCGCCGTCCTGACCGTGCTGGTGATGCTGGGCTTCGCGCTCCGGCCCCTGGTGCAGACCGTCCGCCGTCCCCCGGCCACGCAGGACGACGAGATGAACGTCCGCTTCATCGAGATGATCCAGCGGATCCAGGACCTTCCGGTGGACGGCACCCGCCAGTACTCGGAGAACTCCCTCTACTGGGTCGCCTGGTACATCGGCGTCCCCGCGCTGCTGTTCGCGACGCTGGGCGCGGCGCTGCTGGTGCGGCGGCTGCTGCGCGGGCGGTCCCCGGAGTGGCTGCTGCCGTACGCGATGATCGTCTGGACGACGACGCAGGTGCTGATCCGGCCCGGGATCACGCCCGACCATCCGTGGGCGTCCCGCCGGCTGATCGGCCTGGTCATCCCCGGGCTGCTGCTGTTCACCGTGTTCGCGTCGGCGTGGACGGTGCGGCGCGTCCGCCGGCTCGGCTACTCGCCGCTGGCGATGCGGGCGGGCGCGGTCGCCGGCGTCGCGCTGATGCTGGTGCCGGTCGTGCTGACGTCCGGCGGCTACCTGGTGACCAGGACGGAGCAGCACGAGGTGGCCGCCGTCGACGGGATGTGCGGCGCGCTGAAGCCGGGTGACTCCGTCGTGGTCGTCGAACGCTCCACCGCCGACCGGTTCCTCCAGGTCGTCCGCGGCATGTGCGGGCTGCCCGCCGCGCGCACGACCGCCGCCGCCACACCCGCCGACATGCGGCGCGTCATCCACAAGGTGCGGGAGGCCGGCCGCCGCCCGGTGATCATGGCGGCGAAGGCGGAGCAGGTGGCGCCGTACGGGCGGCCGTCCCGGGTCCTGTCGCTGAAGACGCGGCAGGACGGGCGGACGCTCGCCGAGCCGCCCGGCGGGACCTGGGGGCTGGCCATGGAGGTCTGGATCGCCGAGCCCTCCCCGTCTTAAAGGCCGCCCGGGTGCCGCCGGGCGAGTATCCTCGCGCTGCGTGAGCACTCAGTCTGCCGAGACCCAGTCCGCCGAGACGACGGCCCAGCCCGCGCCCGCCGCCGGGCCGCAGGCCCCGCAGGCCCCGCAGGCCCCGGCCCCGCCGCCGGAGCCCGCGCCCGCGCCGGAGCGGGCCGAGCCGGCGTCCGGGCCGGTCCACGTCACGATCGTGCTGCCCTGCTACAACGAGCAGGACCACGTGATCGACGAGGTCGAACGCATCTGCGCGGCGATGGACGGCAGCGGCAAGACTTATGAGCTGCTGGCCGTCGACGACTGCTCGACCGACGCGACGCTCGCCCGGCTGCAGGAGGCGGCGCCCCGCTTCCCGAACATGCGGGTCATCGCGTTCCAGCACAACAGCGGCTCGGGCACGGTCCGGCGCATCGGCTCCCAGCAGGCCCGCGGCGAGATCGTCGTGTGGACGGACGCCGACATGTCCTACCCCAACGAGCGGATCCCCGAGCTCGTGGACCTCCTGGACACCGACCCGTCGATCGACCAGGTCGTCGGGGCGCGCACGAGCGAGGAGGGGTCGCACAAGGCGCTGCGGGTCCCCGCGAAGTGGTTCATACGCAAGGTCGCCGAGCGGCTCACCAACAGCAGGATCCCCGACCTGAACTCGGGGCTGCGCGCGTTCCGCCGCGAGGTGTCGCTGCCGTACCTGCGGCTTCTGCCGCCCGGCTTCTCCTGCGTCACGACGATCACGATCGCGTTCCTGTCGAACCAGCACCCGGTCCGCTACGTGCCGATCGACTATGCCAAGCGGGCGGGGAAGTCGAAGTTCCACTTCACCAAGGACGCCTACCGCTACATCCTGCAGGTGCTGCGGATGGTCATGTACTTCAACCCGCTCAAGGTGCTGATGCCGCCCGCGCTGTGGCTGATCCTGATCGGCCTGGGCAAGGGCGTGTTCGACATGATCGTGCACTTCGGCTACTTCGCCAACAACACCATCATGATCTTCGTGACGGGGTTGATCATCGCGTCGCTGGCGCTGCTCGCCGACCTGATCGTCCGGTCGCGCGGCGACGTCTAGCGTGATGCTGACGTCCGGCGGCACGCCGGGGAGGCCGCGCGTCGCGATCGTCGGGCCCGCGTTCCCCTACAAGGGCGGCGGCGCCCACCACACCACCGAGCTGGCGCACCGGCTGGCCGCCGCGGGCCACGACGTCGTCATCGAGTCGTGGCGCGCCCAGTACCCGGGGTTCCTGTATCCGGGGCAGCAGACGATCTCCGAGCCGGAGGGGGAGCCGTTCCCCGGCACCCGGCGCCGGCTCGACTGGCGCCGCCCGGACGGCTGGTGGCGCACCGGCCGCGCCCTGCGCGCCTACGACCTGGTCGTCCTGGCGGTGCTGAGCCCGGTTCAGGTGCCGTCCTACCTGGGGATCCTCTCCGGGCTCCGGCGCGGCACCCGGGCGGTGGCGCTGTGCCACAACGTCCTGCCGCACGAGCGCAAGCGCTACGACGAGCCGCTGATGAAACGGCTGCTGCGGAAGGTCGACGGTGTCCTCGTCCACTCCGAGGCGCAGGCGGAGCTGGCGCGCACGCTCACGGGACGTCCCGTGCGGGTCGCGGAGATGCCCGCGCACCTGCCCGTGACGGCCGCCCGCCCGTCCGGCGACGCGAAGGTGCGGCGCCGGCTGCTGTTCTTCGGGATCGTCCGCCCGTACAAGGGGCTGGACGTCCTCCTGCGCGCCCTCGCGAAAGGCCCGGACGACGTGGCGCTGACCGTCGCGGGCGAGTTCTGGGGCGGGCTGGACGAGACGCGCGAGCTCATCCGGTCGCTGGACCTGACCTCGCGGGTGGAACTGCGTCCCGGCTACGTCCCGGCCGCCGACGTCCCGGGGCTGTTCGCCGCCGCCGACGCGCTCGTCCTGCCGTACCGGACGGCGACCGCGTCGCAGAACGTGTGGATGGCCTACGAGTACGGCCTGCCGGTGATCGCGACCGACGTCGGCGGGTTCGCGGACCAGATCCGCGACGGGACCGACGGCCTGGTCTGCGCGCCCGGCGACGTGGCGTCCCTCACCGGCGCGCTGGACCGGTTCTACGCGCCGGGTGAGCCGGAGCGGCTGCGCTCCGGCGTCCACCCGGTCGACCACGGCCCGGTGTGGGCCGCCTATCTCGACGCGCTCACAGGTGGGGTTCGATGACCTTCAGCAGGGCGCGCTTGGGCTTGGCGCCGACGATCTGCTCGACGACCTGGCCGTCCTTGTAGAGGAGCAGCGTCGGAAGGCCCATCACGTTGTACTTGTTCGGCGTCACGGGGTTCGCGTCGTAGTCCAGCTTCGCGATCTTGATCTTGCCGTCCTGCTCCGCGGCGATCTGCTCGAGCACCGGGGCGATCATGCGGCAGGGCCCGCACCAGTCGGCCCAGAAGTCGACCAGTACCGGGGTGTCGCTGCTGAGGACCTCGTCGGCGAACGTCGCGTCGGTCACGGTGATCGGGGCCGTCACGGTCCCTCCTTCGTTGGCTGCGTACCCCTCACAAGTTCCTTGGATCGCGGTTCATTCCCCGAGCCCGGCGTCGTACGCCCCAGCAGGAACGCGACCCCCGCGTTGATGAGGTCGGCGATGGTCAGCAGCACCCGGGAGGCGATCGCGACGACGACCGGCGCGCCCGCCGGCAGCACCGGCGTCAGCACCACCGTCAGCGCGGCCTCCCGCGCCCCGATGCCGCCGGGCGCGATGAAGACGAGGAACCCGGCGACGAACGCCAGCGCGTACGCGCCCGTCGCGAGGAACGGCAGGCCCTTGCCCTCGCCGCCCACGGCCATGCACAGCAGCCAGGTGTGCACGCCGAAGAGGATCCAGCCGAGGACCGTCCAGCCGACGGCCCTGAGCGTCACGCCCAGGCTCACCGGACGTTCCAGCGGCGGCCGCCGGATGATCTTGAGCATCAGCCCCAGGCACCAGGTCACGATCCTCGGGTGCAGGAGGATCAGCAGGACGGGCGCCAGCGGGAACAGGAACCAGTACGTCTCGCGCGCCGCCACCGACGTCAGCGGCAGCGTCACCGCCGCCACCGCCAGCCCGCACGCGGTGGACGTCGCCACCGCCAGCAGCGTCGATCCGAAGCTCCGCTCGGGCGGCACGTCGTGCTCCCGCGTCATCTCGATCTGTGTCACCAGCGCCCACACCTTGCCGGGGACGTACTTGCCGAGCTGGGAGATCCCGGAGATCCGGAAGATGGCGCGCACCGGCAGCGGCGACCCGAGGCCGCCGAGGAACTCCCGCCATCCGAGCATCCAGACGAAGAGGCCCGCCAGGCCCACCGCGAGCGCCCCGGCCAGCGCCACCCAGGACATCTGCTGGAACGCGGCCACCGTCGCGTCCCACTGGGAGGCCACGCTGTAGGCGCAGAACGCCAGCGCGAGCATCACCAGGAACACCCGCAGCGCCCGCACGGCGACGACCTTCATCTTCACGCGCCCAGCGTAGGCGAACGCGACCTCGCGGCCGTCCGCTCGGCCTACAGTTGGGAACGATGAAGATCTCGGATGTGGTCGCCTTCATGGGCCACCAGGTACACGTGTGCCGGTACCGCGAGGCGGGGACGCTCCTCGGCTGGATGGGGCGGGACCTGCGCGGCCGGCGCGTCCTCGACGTCGCCGGCGGCGACGGCTACTGGGCGGGACAGGCGCGCAAACGCGGCGCCGACGCCGTCTCGATCGACCTCGCCCGCGGCAAGATGGTGTACGGGCGGACGCTCGCCCACGCGCCCGCCCTGATCGAATGCGACGCGCTGCGCCTCCCGTTCGGCGACGGCTCGTTCGACGCGATCCTGTCCGTCTGCGCGATCGAGCACTTCGACGACGGCGGCAGGTCCCTGGACGAGATGGCGCGGGTCCTCAAGCCCGGCGGTGACATCTTCATGTCCGCCGACGTGCTGAGCCGCGCCGACGCCTGGCCGAAGCTGCGCGACGCGCACAAGGCCAAGTACCACGTCCAGCACACCTACACCCATGACAGCCTTGGCAAGCTGATGGACGAGCGGGGCCTGGACCTCGTCAGGCACAGCTACCAGTTCCGCACGGCAGCCACCGAACGCCTCTACCTGTCGCTGTCCACATACGGCGGCAAGGTCGGCTTCAACGCGGCCGCGCCCTTGACGCCCCTCGTCGCCCTCGCCGACCGCAAGGCCCCGAACGAGCGCGGCAGCATCGTGTTGATTCATGCGCGCAAGAGGTAGGTGTCCGGAGGGTGGGGGCGGCCTCACATTGAGAGGTAGTTCTCCTGGGGGTGTGTGGGGCGGTATCCACATGGAATCGCGATGAATGACGTGCCCCGAGTGGGGTGCAGACGGGCGTAGGCTCGAACAGTAAAGAGTGATCTACGCCACCGCGAGAGGGGGAGTGGACCGTGGCGCCTCGGATTCTGCTCGACGCCACCGCCGTGCCGGCCGACCGCGGCGGGCTCGGCCGGTACGTCGACGGGCTGCTTTGCGCCCTGCATGCGCAGGGCGCGGACCTGGCCGTCGTCTGCCAGCGTGCGGACGAGGAACGCTACGGGGGCCTCGTCCCCGGAGCGCGAATCGTCGCCGGCCCGGCGGCGCTGTCGCACCGCGCCACCCGCCTGGCCTGGGAACAGTCGGGTCTCCCGCACGTCGCCGAACAGGTCGCCGCGGACGTCATCCACCTGCCCACCTACACGATGCCGGTGAGCGCGGCGCTGCCCACGGTGGTGACGATCCACGACGTGACGCAGTTCGCCGAACCGGAGGCGCACGACCCGGTCCGCGCCACCTACATCAAGTCGGCGATCCGCACCGCCGCGCGCCGCGCCACCCGGCTGATCGCCCCGTCCCGCGCGACCCGCGACGAACTCGTCCGGCTGCTCGCCGCCGACCCCGCGAACATCGACGTCGCCTACCACGGCGTCGACCACACGGTGTTCCACAGGCCCTCCGAAGCCGAGATCAAGCAGGTCTCCGACCGGCTGGGCCTGCACGGCCACCCCTACGTCGCCTACCTGGGCGCGCTGGAGCCGCGCAAGAACGTCCCGAACCTGATCCGCGGCTGGGTGCGGTCCTGCGCGGACCGCCCGGACGCCCCGGCGCTCGTCCTCGCGGGCGGCGGAGGCTGGGACGACGAGGTCGACGCCGCCCTCGCCACCGTGCCGCTGGACCTGCGCGTCCTGCGCCCCGGCTACCTGCCCTGGCCGTCCCTCCCCGGGTTCTTCGGCGGCGCCCTCGTCGTCGCCCTCCCCAGCCGCGGCGAGGGCTTCGGCCTGCCCGTCCTGGAGGCCATGGCCTGCGGCGCGCCCGTCCTCACCACCCGCCGGGGCCCCCTCCCCGAGGTGGGCGGCGACGCGGTCGCCTACACCGAACCCGACCCGCCCGGCATCGGCGCCGCCCTCGACGCCCTCATCGACGACCCGTCCCGCCGCGCCGAACTCGCCGACGCCGCCCACGTCCGCTCGCGGCAGTTCTCCTGGTCGGCGTCCGCGGAGGCGCACATGGCCTCCTACCAGCGAGCCGTCGACCAGCACGAAAAATCCCGAGGCTCCCGCACCCGCTAGGCTCGCTCGCACCACACGCCGGTGGAGAAAGGAACCGAGTGGAAGCGATCCTGCTGGTGGGAGGCCAGGGCACCCGCCTGCGCCCCCTGACCATCTCCACCCCCAAGCCCCTGCTTCCCACGGCCGGGGTGCCGCTGCTTGAGCATCAGCTGACGCGAGCGCGCGACGCGGGCGTGACCCGCATCGTGTTCGCCACGTCCTACCGCGCCGAGATGTTCACCGAGGCGTTCGGCGACGGTACGCGACTCGGCTTGGAGATCGTCTATGTGACCGAGGACGAACCGCTCGGCACGGCGGGCGCGATCCGCAACGCCTCCGCTGCGCTGACATGTGCCGACGACAGCCCAGTCCTCATCCTGAACGGGGACATCCTGTCCGGGCACGACATCTCCGCCCAGATCGCCGCGCATGAGAAGGACGACGCGGCGGTGACCCTGCACCTGACCCTGGTGGACGACGCCCGGCGGTACGGTTCGGTGCCGACCTCGCCGGACGACCGCGTGCTCGACTTCGTGGAGAAGTCCCCGAACCCGCCGACCAACCAGGTCAACGCCGGCTGCTACGTTTTCCGCCGCTCGGTGATCGACAGTATCCCCGCCGGACGGGTGGTGTCCGTAGAGTATGAGACCTTCCCCGGGCTACTGGCCAAGGGAGAGACGATCTGCGGCTACGTCGAGGCCGCCTACTGGCTGGACGTTGGGACGCCTGCCGCATTCGTCAAGGGCGTCACCGACCTGGTCCTCGGTGCCCTGGCGTCCCCGGTCCTCACAGCGAACGAGCACGGCGTGCTCCTCCTCGACAACGCGACCGTCGCACCCACCGCCCGGGTCGGCGGCGGCACGGCGGTCGGCGCGGGCGCGAGCATCGGCGCGGACGCCCGTGTCGAGTCCAGCGTCCTCTTCGACGGCGCCGTCATCGAGCCGGGCGCCCGCGTGATCCGCTCCGTGGTCGGCGCCGGTGCGCGCGTCTGCTCCGCCGCCGTCCTGGAGGACTGTGTCATCGGTGATGGCGCGACCGTCGGCCCCGGCAACGAATTGCTCAACGGCGCCCGAGTCTGGCCGAATGTGGCACTTCCCGCCACCGCAATCCGCTTCTCCCCCGAGTAGTCGTTAGCCGCGAGGATGACTTCCGGCGGTGCACACCGGATTGGCGAATATCCTCGATGCCGAGACCTGGCGGGTGGCCCGTGACGCAGGAAGTACATCGTCGACAGGGAGAGCATGCTCGCCGTCGTGTCCCTGTGATCAGGACGCGAAGTATGCCGACACCAGCGCCGCCGCGCGGGGAATGTCGTCGGCATGTGCGTGGCCGCCGGACCATACGAAGAGCCACGTGGTGCCGGGGCCGCGGACACAGGCGATCAGGATCGTACGCCGGGGATTCAGCCTGACGCAGCGCAGGAAGCAGGTGCCGTAGGACGGGGTCACCCAGGAGGGGAGCCCACGGCGTTCGAGTTCGCCGCACAGCGCGGCGAGGAGATCCACACGCCGGCGTTCGTGTGGGTTCATGGGAGCGGGCACCTGGCCCACACGACCTTGCCTCCGTCCGGGGACGGCCGGTCGCCCCAGCTCTCGGCCAGGAACTCGATGATCTGCAAGCCTCGGCCGCCGATGTCGTTCGCCGTCGCCCGCTTGCGGCGGGGACGGCTGGGCGACGCGTCCGTGACCTCGATGGTCAGCGTCTCGGAGTCCATGAGCAGCCGCATCGTGACCATGCCACGGCTGGCCGCGATGGCGTTGGTGAGCAGTTCGCTCACGATGAGGGCCACGTTGTCGGCCATGGCCGCGAGTCCCCACTTGTTCAGGTGGACCTCGGCTAGATCACGGCCCAATCTCACAGAGGACGGCACCGGGAACAAGTCCCGCCTGAACTCTTGAGAATCATCGTAGTGCCGCACAGTGATCGCCACCTCGCGCTCCGGATATGAGTTTCACGTTTCGCACTCACAGCGTGACGCTCCGGCATTACCTTCGGTAGGTAGCAGCGGACATCGCATACCAGGAGGTCCCCCCGATGGGTGTCGCAGACTCGCTCGACCCGATGGACTCGCACTTGCACTGGATGGCCTATGACCTGCGTAGACTCCGGCAGAAGGAGGGCATCTCGCAGGCCCGGCTGGGGCGCGTGATCGGTGCCGCGAAGCAGACCGTATGCAATTACGAGGCGAACGAGCGGAGGCTCACCGCGGAGCAGGCGAAGGTTCTCGACCGCCGCTGGGACACCGGTGGCCACTTCCAGCGCCTGCTGATGTACGCCCGCCGCGCCTACGACCTCAACGGGCGCCGCCAGCACCTGAAGTACGAGGCCGTGGCGGACGTGCTGCGGATCTTTGAGCTCGCCATCGTCCCCGGTGTCTTCCAGACGGAGGAGTACACGCGCGCCCTCTTCACCGCCGCCCGGTCGAAGCAGATCGAGAAGCAGGTGGCGCAGAGGCTCGCTCGGCAGGAGATCCTCTTCGGTACGGACCCACCGGACGTCTGGGTGCTGCTCGACCAGGCCGTCCTCGATCGTCCCATCGGTGGTCGCCGCGTCATGGCCGAGCAGCTGGCCCGGATCCTCACTCTCACCGAGACGGCCAATGTGGTCGTGCGCGTGGTCCCTCGGTCGACGGGTGCCTATTTCGGGCTTATGGGTGCCTTCAAGATCCGCACGCTCGAACAGGGCGATGTCGCGTATGTCGATGCGTTGGGCAGTGGCAGACTGGTGCTCGATACCGCCGAGGTGCGGACGTTCGGGAAGGGCTTCGAGCAGATCGGCGCGCAGGCTCTGCCCGAGATCCCCCTAGCGACGACTGATCGAGCGCACGATGGAGTCCTTGAGATGAACCCCCGCGCCAGGTGGCGGAAGTCAAGTCACAGCGGCATGACCGACAACTCCGATTGCGTGGAGGTCGCTCGGTTGTCGGAGACCGTGGGTGTCAGGGACTCCAAGAGGCCGGAGGCGGGGAGTCTGGCCCTTCCTGTCGAGGCTTTCGCTGCCCTGGTCGTCCGCATCAAGCGGGGCGAGTGGGCTCGCTGAACGTGATCGACGGCCGATGTCGCGGGTGTCCCGCGCTCAGGTGACCGCGTCGGAGACGATGCGTTCCACGGCGGCGGGCACGGGCGTTCCCGAGGCGTTCACCGCCACGACGTTCGCGGCCGTGCCGGTGGCCCCGAGCACGACGAACCGCGCCTTGGCGAAGCTCTCGGCGTTCGCCGCGACGGTGTCGGTGGCCAGTTGCCCGGCCGCCAAGATGATGCCGCAGTGGCGCTGCACGAGGCTCGCCAGATAGGGCCGCGCGTTCGCCATGGTCGCAGGGGCGGGCACGGCGAGGTACTGAATCTTGGCGTGGGTCTTGAGCGAAGCCCTCTGCATCCCCTCCCAGACGGGTGCGGCCTCCTTGCCGGCGATGCCGCGGGAGTCGGTGAGCAGGCATGCCTTGAAGGCCAGGTACTCGCGGGCACGCGGCTTGGGCGATGGTGCCAGCACGGCGAAACAGATCCCGCCCGCCACCGCTGCGGTGAGCGCCACGATGACGGAGGCCCGCCATCTGGGAGAGAGGCGTTTCCACCGCTCCCGCCCGGCTCTGGTGACTCCCGCCGTCGCCCCGATCACCCGCCGGAGCCTTGTCCCGGTCTCCGGCCGCCGGTGCTCACGGGGCCGTGCGCGGGGTTGCGGCATGGGGGTTGCCTCATCTCTTCCGGAGCATCGAAGGGTCCTCAACGGTTTCCGGGTGATCTGTCTCCCCCTCGATGACGATCCTGAAACCCGGATTACCGGATCTGGCTGGTATGGGTTTCAACTCTTGCACCATGCAACGATCGGGGTTAACTTTCCGGCTGTTTGGAAGTTATGGGAGAAAAGTTCACATTGAGTTGATTTGTCCCCATGCGACGATCGGCTCCAGGAGAGGCCGGGTGCTCGGTGCCGAACTCGCAGGTTCTGGGCATCGTGATCGTCTTGTCGTTTCTCGGCATCATCGCCGCCGGGGGCGCTTACGCAGGTGGTGCTCTGTACCGCCTCATGCTGTGGCGCAGGCGTCCCCATGCCGCCCGCAGGCCCCGGCCCCGCCATGGGCCGGGTGCGATGCGTCCACTCCGCCGGAGCGCAGCGGCCAGGCGCACCGCGATCATCGTGTGCGTGGCCCTCGTGTTCATGGCCACCGAACAGCCCGCCATCGCGGCCGAGGGCATGCCGGAGGTGTCGTTCGCGGGCGTCACCGGGATGTTCAAGTGGCTGACCGGCGAACCCGCCCCGGATTGGGGACACCTGCCACAGCAGAGGTCGGGGACCGCGGCCGGACGCTCGCACTCGGCGCCGACCGCCGCGACGCGGGCGGGACACGGCACCGGCCGCAAGCCCGGCCACGGGCGCGGAGAACTGCCCGCCTACGAGCACGGCGGCCGGAAGGTCCCCAAGGGGCGCAGCGGCCACGGCCAGGTCGGGTTCTCCAAGAGCACCAGCCGCCGGGTCGCCGCGAAGTCCACGGCGACGACCGACTACTACCGCAACGCCGACGGCTCGCACACGCGCAAGTTCGCGCAGGGACCGATCAACTACCGCGACGGGAACGGCGACTGGCGGCCGATCGACACCACCGTCCGGCAGGGCCGCGACCACCGCTGGCACCAGCGGGCCAACTCGCTCTCGGTGAGCTTCGCGCCCAAGGCGTCCGACGCGCGGCTGGCCCAGGTGAGCGGGGACGACGGTCGGCGGCTGGCCTACGCGCTGCAGGGCGCGGCGCCCGTGACCCCGACCGTCTCGGGTTCCATGGTCACCTACCCGGACGTGCTCCCGTCCACGGACCTGTCGGTCTGGCCGACCGCGACCGGTGTGAAGGAGGCGATCGTCCTTCATTCGGCGCAGGCGGGGAACTCGTGGGTGTTCCCGCTGAAGCTGAAGGGTCTCACCCCGAGGAAGGCCGCGGACGGCTCCATCGAGCTGCTGGACGGATCCGGCGAGCCGGCCGGCCGGATCCCCGCCGGCTACGCGACCGACTCGAAGATCGGCAAACGTTCGGGCGAGGGGACGAGCACGCACGCCGTCGCCTACGGGCTCACCGAGGTGCACGGCGACCCCGCGCTGACCGTGACGCTGGACGAGACGTGGCTGCACGCACCCGAGCGCGTGTTCCCCGTGACCGTCGACCCGTCCTACAACAACCTGCTCACCTGGGACACCACCTACGCCGAGTCCGGCATCGCCCCGGGCGACCACTCGATGGAACAGACCATCAAGGTCGGCTCCTGGGACGCGGGCCCGCACAGCGCGAACTCCTTCCTGAAGTTCCCGCGCGCCGGGATCGACGGCTCCCAGGTCACCGTCTCGTCGGCGAAGCTCCAGCTCTTCGACACCTGGGCGTCCACCTGCACTGCGGAACGCTTCGACGTCGCCGCCGTCACCGAGCCATGGACGGCGTCCAAGGTCGTCTCCTACCCGGGGCCGTCGCACGGCGCCTCGATCGGGCACGCGACGCCGTACGTCCCGAACGCGTGCGCGAACACCGGCGCCGACCGCACGGTGGGCGACTGGGTGACGGTCAACCTGTCGACCGGCACGTTCAACGACTGGGCGGCGGGACAGGACGACTACGGGCTCGCCCTGTACGCCTCGACGGCCGACAGCCTGCACTGGAAGCAGTTCAACACCGCCTTCGCACCGACCGGCACCCCGATACTGGCCCTCACCTACACCGGCGCGATGCTTCCCCAGGTGTACGGCCAGATCCCGGCCAGCGGCCACCGCGCCGACACGCTGACCCCCCAGCTGACCGCCTGGGGCGGCCGCGACCCCAACCTGGCGGCCACGCTGAAGTTCCAGTTCCGTGTCCTCGACGCCGACGGGGAGACGGTCGCCGACTCCGGGCTGGTGACCCCGCCCGCACCGTCATCGACGGCCACGTGGAAGGTACCCGCGGGCACGCTCGAATGGGGCCATACCTACTACTGGGGCGCGGTGGCCTTCGACGGCATCAACTATTCGGCGGCGCCCACGCTGAACCAGCTGGTCGTGAGCGTTCCCCAGCCGGCGATCACGTCGAGCCTGGCGCGGAACTCGGGCCACGACTTCGACCCCGCGATCGGGAACTACACCTCGACGGCGACGGACGCCGACATCGCCACGGTCGGACCGAGCCTGTCGGTCGTCCGCGACTACAACTCCCGTGACCCGCGGACCTCCGGCGGGTTCGGGACGGGCTGGTCGAGCGTGTTCGACGCCAAGGCCACCGAGTGGTACACACCGTCCGGGGCCGTCCGCAGCGTCGCGGTCACCTATCCCAACGGCTCCACCGTCGGGTTCGGGAAGAACCCCGACGGATCGTTCACCCCGCCGTCCGGCCGGTTCGCGACGTTCACCTCGATCAGCGGCGGTTACCGGCTGGTCGACAAGAACGACACCGTCTACACCTTCGGCCACGCGCTCGGCTCCGGCGCCTATGGCATCACCTCGGTCGCCGATGCCTCGGGCCGGACGGTGGACTTCACCCGGGCGTCCGGGCACATCACCGCGATGACGTCGCAGGCGTCCGGGCGGTCGCTGCACCTGACCTGGTCCACGCCGCAGGACGCCACGAGCCCGCATGTCGCGACCGTCGTCACCGACCCGGCCGATCCTGGCGACCCGTCAACCGCTCTGACCTGGACGTACTCCTACACCGGGGACCGGCTCTCGGTGGTGTGCTCCCCCGAGGATCAGGCCCCGGACTGCACCCGGTACGGCTACCAGAGCGCGTCTCCCCACTACGAGCAGGTACTCGACGAGGGCGCGTCGTCGTTCTGGCCGCTGGCGGAGGGATCGGGGACGACGGCGGCGAGTGCCGTACTGATCAACGAGGGCGCCGACAACGGCACCTACTCCAACGTGACGCTCGGGCAACCGGGACCGCTCACCCCCGCCACCGCGACCGCCGCCGGATTCAACGGCTCCTCGTCCAAGGTGACCCTGCCCGATCTGCACATGGGCGTGTCCACCACCGAGTCGGTGTCGATGTGGTTCAAGACCTCGCAGGGGCCCGGCGTACTGCTCTCCTACTCCGACAAGGAGATCAAGGCCAGCAATACCGAGGGCAACTTCACGCCCGCCCTCTACATCGGGACAGACGGCAAGCTGATGGGCACCTTCTGGTGGGACGGGCAGACCCCGAACCCGATCAGCACCACCGGATCGGTCGCCGACGGTGCCTGGCACCACGTGGTGCTGTCGGGTTCACCGACCGGCCAGACGATGTGGCTGGACGGCACCCAGGTCGGCACCGGGCCGGGAGCGTCCTCCTACGACTTCAACTTCCAGCCGTCATCGTTGAGACATCACTACCTGGGCACCGGCTACCTCGGCTGGACATGGCCCGACCAGCCGCACTACAGCACGACGTCCTACACCGTTTACGGCACCTACTTCAACGGCTCGATGGCCGATGTGGCGCTGTTCGGCAAGCCCCTCGTCCAAGCCGACGTCACCTCGCTCTACAACACCGGGACCCGGCCGACGAGCCTGCTGTCCTCGATCACCAAGCCGTCGGGTGACAGCTACGCCACAGTTGCCTACGACCCGCTGACGTCGACCGTCACGCACGTCGCCGACCAGAACGGCGGCTCGTGGGACCTGTCCGCCCCCACCGTCACCGGCACGTCGCAGGTGTACCGGGCCGCCGTGCTCGGCTCCCGGCCCGCGTCCTACTACCGCTTCGGGGAGGCGGCCGGCGCGCCCCAGGCCGTGGGCGAGACCAACTCCGCGACGGCGGAGTACTCGAACGTGACGCTGGGAACCGCGGGACCGTTCGACGATGCCACAACGGCGGCCTTCGACGGCACGTCGTCGTACGTACGGCTGCCCATCGACGACCAGGTACAGACTTCACCCGGTTCGATCGAGATGTGGTTCAAGGTCCCGGCAGGCAATACCGCGGGCGGCGTGCTCTTCGGCGAGCAGTCCGAACCCATCGGTCCGCCCGCTGGAAACTACGTACCGGCCCTGTATGTCGGGACCGACGGCAAGATGCACGGCAAGTTCTGGGACACCAACCACACCCAGAACGGCCTGGTCTCCGAAAAGAAGGTCAACGACGGCGTCTGGCATCACGTGGCGCTCGCGGCCGGGACCGACGGCCAGACGCTGTATCTGGACGGTGTCGCGCAGGGCTCGACGAACGCGGCGCTGGTCACGACCGGGGTGAACTACGTGTACGTCGGCGCGGGTGCGTCCGGAGGCAACTGGCCGGCGCAGCCGGTCAACACCGCCGGCTACTTCACCGGGTCGATCGCCGAGTTCGCCTTCTACCACTCGAAGCTCTCCGGCGAGGATGTCGTCCGGCACTACACGGCGGGCCGCAACTCGCGGGGTCTGGCCCCGACCACGACCGTCAACCTCACCGACCCCGGCGGCAAGACGCTGGTCCGCCGGTACGACCCGGGCCGCGGGAACCGCCCGATCTCCAAGACCGACGGCCTCGGTCACCGGACCACGTTCGGCTACGACTCCGGCGGCTACCTGCACACCGTCACCGACCCCAACGGGAACGTGAAGATCACCGGGCATGACGTGCGCGGCAACGCCGTCTCCGAGACCACCTGCCAGGACCAGGTCGCCCAGGAGTGCTCGACGACCTACACGACGTACCTGCCCGACGACACCAGCACGCAGCTGACGCCCGATCCGAAGAACGACCTGGTCGCCACCGTCCGGGACGGCAGGTCGTCGGGACCGTCCGACGACGCCTACAAGACGTCCTACGCCTACGACGACGCGGGAAACCGCACTGCGGTGACGACGCCGCCGGTGGCGGGCTTCCCGGAGGGCCGCACGACCAGGATCTCCTACACCGACGGCACCACGGTCGCCGCCGCAGACTCCGGATTCGCGCCGGCGGGGCTTCCCTACAAGACGGTGTCGCCTGGCGGGGCCGTCAACACCATCGCCTACCTGCACACCGGCGACGTCGCCTCGGTGACCGACGCCGCCGGGAAGATCACCAGGTACACCTACGACGGTCTCGGACGCGTGCTGACCGGAACCGAGGTGTCCGACACCTATCCGGCCGGCCTGACGACGTCCTACACCTACGACAAGATGGGCCAGGTCCTCACACAGACCGACCCACCGGTCACCAACCGTGTGACGGGTGCCGTGCACACCCGCAGGACGACCTCGGTCCACAACGCCAACGGCGCGGTCACCTCCATAACCGTCAGCGACCTGACCGGTGGGGACGCCTCCCGGACCACGTCCACCGCGTACAACGCGCACGGCCAGGTCGTCTCCCGCACCGACGCCCTAGGGCGGGTCACCAAGCTCAGCTACGACGCCTATGGCAACAAGGCGACCGAGGAGAGCCCACGCGGCATCACCACCGCCTACACCTACGACCCCAACGGCCAGCAGCTGACGCAGACCCTCAAGAACTACACCGGCGACCCGAACGATCCGCAGCCCGCCGCAGACCTGGTGGAGTCGTCGCGTGCCTACGACCCCGCCGGTCGGCTCGCCTCGCTGACCGACTCGATGGGCAACACCACGTCCTACACCTACACCGACAACGACCTGGTCGCGACGGTCACGCGCACCGCCCCCGGCGGCACCGGCACCTTCGTCGTGCGCTCCACCACCTACGACGGCGCGGGCAACCCGGTCCGGCAGGTCACCAACAACGGCGCCACCGTCACGACGCAGACCGTCGACGCCGCGGACAGGACCGTCTCCACCACGGTGGACCCGTCCGGAGTGGCGCGCACGAAGACGATCTCCTACACCCCCGACGACCAGGTCGAGAACACCACCGATGTCGCGCCGGGGCAGTGGCCGATGTCCACCTCCTACACCTATGACCCGATGGGCCGGAAGACCAGGGTGGCGCTGACGGCCGACGATCCGGGTCACCCGGTCGGCTGGTGGAAGCTCGACCAGACGTCCGGCGACATGGTCTCGGACTCCTCGGGCACCGGGAACGCCGCCCACGCCACCGGGGTGACCTGGAACGACCAGGCCGCCGAGTTCGGTGCGGCCTCCGGGCAGGAGATCGCCACCAACGGCCCGGTCGTCGACTCTTCGCAGAGCTTCTCGGTGTCGGCGTGGGTGAATCCGGCCTCGGTCGGCGGGCCCGGATCGCAGACGGCCGTGTCCCAGGACGGCACGTCCAGCAGCGGGTTCCGTCTGCAGTACGACGGCCCGGCCGACAAGTGGGCCTTCACCATGCAGGGCGCCGCCGGCAGCGCCTACTCCAGCGCCGCCCCATCGGCCGGGACGTGGACCCACCTCGTCGGCGTGTTCGACTCGGGCACGGGCGCGATGATGCTGTACGTCGACGGGACGGCCGAGGGCACCTCCACGAACGCGGTCCCCACCGCGGCCACCGGCGCGCTGGCGATCGGCCGCGGTCAACTGAACGGTGCCGCGGCCGAGCTGTTCGACGGGGCGGTCTCCAACGTCCAGGTCTACAACCGGGCGCTGTCGGCCGCCGACATCTCCAAGCTGCACGGCGAGGGACGTACCGGCGGGTCCGTCGCGTCGTGGACCACGGCCGTCACCAAGTGGAACCTGGACACTCGGGGCCTGCCGACCTCGATGGTGGACCCCATCGGTCATGCCACGCATTACACCTACGACGAGGCCGGGCAACTGGTCGTCACTGAGGCCCCGACCGTCAACACCGAGACCGGCGGCGGTTCCCCGGTGGCCGTGCACCCGGTCTCGATGACCGGTTACGACACCTTCGGTGAGAAGACCGAGACGCAGGACCCCAACGGCAACGTCATCACCATCGCCTACGACGCCGCCGGGCAGCAGGTGAGCACCACCCTGCCCGGCTACATCCCGCCAGGGGAGACCAACGCGATCATCGCCGTCGGCAACCGGGCCTACGACGACGACGGCAACCTCACCACCATCACCGACCCGCTCGGCAAGGTCACCCAGTTGGCGTACTCCCAACTCGGTGACGTCTCGTCGGTCACCGACGCCTCCGGCGGCGTCGCCAAGGCCGTCTACGACACCAACGGCGAGGTGCTGTCGACCACGAGCCCTACCGGTGCACAGACCCAGCTCACCTACGACTTCATGGGCCGCAAGATAACCAGGACGACGCTGGAGCGTTACCCATCGGCCGTTGCGGCCACCACCACCTACTCCTACGCGGAATCCCCGGACAACCCCGGCGGGGCCTTCCTGGCGACCGAGACCTCGCCCGGCGGGGCCACCACCCACTACCGCTACGACAAAGTCGGCGAGGTGAAGGAGTTCACCGACCCCTCGGGGAGCGTGACCGAGTACCGGTACGACCTGTACGGCCGCAACGTCAAGACCATCAACCCGGACGGCACCACCACCGTCCGGCGGCTCACCCGGTACGGGGTGCCCAAGCGCCTGATCTACAGGGACACCGACGGAACGACCGAGCTGGCCACCACGTCGGCCACCTACGACCCGATGGGCCGGCTGTGGTCGATCACCGACGCCAACGGGCACAAGACGAAGTTCATCCGTGACTCGCTCGGCAGGATCACCTCCGAGGTGCAGCCGGTCGACGCTACCCACTCGATCACGACGTCGTTCGGCTACGACGCGGTCGGCAACCGCACCCGGTTCACCGACGGCCGCGGCAATTCGTGGATCTACGGCCACAACACGTGGAACAAACCGGAGTCGGTCCTCGAACCCGCGACCGCCACCTACACTGCGGCGGGCGACCGGACGTCCACGGTCGCCTACGACGCCGGCGGCCGTCCCGTCCGCAACACCCTGCCTGGCGGCGTGACCGTCACGACCGGCTACGACGACCTGGGCCGGGTCACCGCCCAATCGGGAACCGGAGCCGACGCGCCCACCGCCGACCGGACGTTCACCTACGATCACGACGGCCGCATGTTGACCGCCGCGACCTCGGCCGCCGGGCCCGCCCCTGCCACCAGCGAGACGTTCACCTACAACGACCGCGGTCTCCTGCTCACCGCGTCCGGCTCCGCGGGCTCCAGTTCGTTCGCCTACGACAACGACGACCTGCTCACCTCACGCACCGACGCCGCCGGGACCACCACCTACGGCTACGACTCCGCCGACCGGCTGTCCACGCTCACGGACCCTGCCACCGGCACCACCCTCACCTACGGCTACGACACCATGTCGCAGCTCACCTCGATCGCCTACGGCGCCGGCGGCAACAACCGCACCTACACCTACGACCACCTGCACCGCCTCACCGGCGACACCCTCAAGACCTCCGCCGGCGCCACAATTGCCTCGATCGCCTACGGATACGACGCCAAGGGCAACGAGACGTCCAAGACCACCACCGGGTTCGGCGGCACCGTCCAGAACACCTACGCCTACGACTGGGCGAACCGCCTCACCACCTGGGACAACGGCACAACCGTCACCCCCTACGAGTACGACGACTCCGGCAACCGCACCCGCGTCGGCGCCGACGTCTACACCTACGACGCCCGCGACCAGCTCACCTCAGACGGCACCAACAGTTACACCTACACCGCCCGGGGGACACTCTCCGCCCAGGTCACGCCGACCCAGACACTGGCGGCCACCAGCGACGCCTATGGCCAGCAGGCCACCGTCGCCGCCCCTGCGGGCACCCAGACTTATGTCACCGACGCGCTCGGCCGCGTCATCACCGCCACTTCCACCGCCACTCCCAGCCGGACCTTCGCCTTCTCAGGCATGGGCAACACCCTGGCCTCCGACGGCACCCGCACCTACACCCGCGCCCCGGACGACTCTCTGGTCGGCATCGGCACATCATCCGGCGGCAGTGGCGTGCTGGCCTACCTCGACCAGCACGACGATGTGGTCGGCAACTTCACCTCGACCGGCGGTGCCCTCACCGGATCGGCCACCTACGACCCGCTCGGCAACGTCACCAACAGCACCACCATGTCCGGGCGGCTCGGCTTCCAGTCCGGCTGGACCGACGACACCACCGGCAAGGTCAACATGGCCGCCCGCTGGTACAACCCCGCCGTCGGCCAGTTCCAGAACAAGGACACCATCGCCCTCGACCCCGTCCCCGACTCGGCACAGGCCAACCCGTTCGCCTACGTCGGCGGTAACCCGCTGCTGGGCACCGACCCGAGTGGGCATTGCTGGAGTGGTTTCGGCCTGGTCTGCAAGGCGGCCAGTGCGATCAACCGCCATGTCATCCAGCCGATATGGCATGGCATCAAGTCGGCATACCACAAGGTCCAGCAGGGAGTCTCCTGGGCGGTCCGTCACACCCGGAACATCATTTCCGACATGCATCAAGCCTTCGAACGCCAGTTGCGTGTCTGGACGCAGGAGATCCGCGACCTTTCCCGCTGGATCCATCGGCAGGAGATGCGGGCGAAGGCCGCGGCCAAACGCGCCGCCGTGCGAGCACGAAAAGCGGCCGCAGCGGCTAAGAGACGCGCCATAGACACCTACAACAAGGCGTACAACCTTGGGAAATACGCCGTTTCGAAGACCGCGAAGGCGGTGCGGACCACGGCCACGTTCGTCAAGCACCACGGCGCCGCCATCACGTCCTTCGCTCTGGCCACTGCAACGTTCATTGGTTGTGAGGCCGTTATCGGTATCCCCACCGGTGGTGTGGGTGCGGTCGCCGGTGCCGCCGGTTGCGGGATGCTCGCCGGCATGGTCGCCGGCGCCATCGACCAGGGTTCCAAGTGCATGAAGGGGCAGAAGGGCGCCTGCTCGGCGGGCTCCTTCGGCAAGACGATGCTCATCGGTGGTGTCGGCGGCGCCATCGGAGGCGCGATCGGCGGCAGCCTGGGCGGCAAGCTCGCCCGCTCCGCGCTGGGCAAGATCCTGCCCAGGCTGGCCACCGATGCCTTGGAAGGCGCCGCCATCGGCGGCCTGTCAGGAGGCGCCACCGGTGGCATCGGCTACGGCCTGACCTGCCATGACCGCTCAGGCGGTTGCACGTGGTCCGGTGCGGCGGGCGCCGCCGGCACGGGCGCCGCGGTCGGCGCCATCGGCGGAGCCGCCGGCGGAGCCATCGCCGGCCGCCTGGCCGGTGGCTGCCGGTCGACCAGACCCCACAGCTTTGCCGCATCGACCCCGGTCCTGATGGCCGACGGCTCGGCCAAGCCGATCAGCAAGGTCAAGGCCGGCGACAAGGTCCTCGCCTCCGTCCCCGGCGGCCACACCGAAACCCACGAGGTCGAACGCGTCATCGTCACCCGCACCGACCACGACTTCGTCGACCTCACCATCGCCACCAGCCACCCGGCCCGCGGCCCCCCGGCAAAGATCACCACCACCACGACCCACCCCTTCTACGACATCACCCAGTCGGCCTTCGTGGACGCGGCCCACATCAAACCGGGCGACAAGCTCCAACAGCCCGACGGCACCACCGCCACCGTCACCAAGGTCCGCCGCTACACCGCCGCCCAGGTCACCTACGACCTGACCATCAACGGCCTCCACACCTACTATGTAGTCGCTGGCACCACCCCCGTCCTCGTCCACAACTGTGGGAACGCCAATGAACCTGAGAATCTGCTTGTACACGCGCGCCAGGATGCGGCTGCAAGCCCTACTACCAATCACGCTGCCGCCGTTTCGCGGAGCAGCTACACTGGTGAAACCGCATATGGTGAAAGCCTGGGATCAGTTCCGACAAACGTCGTCCCCGAACTCATGCCAAGATTGCATGCGGCACAGAAATTGGTCGGTACGGCAGACGCTCCTGAGCCATGGCAGCCCGGGACGTGTGCAGAGTTTCACTCATGCAACAACTTGCTACTCGTCGATCAACACTCGAGCCTGAGTGATCTCGAATATGCCACAATTAATAAGAGGACAGGAGCACCAAAGCGATCGTGTGGTTGGTGTGTGATGCTGCTAGGGGGCGAGGGAGGCGCGCGAGAGTTGACGCCTCCGTAGGTACATGGTAACAGAAGAGGAATTTACTGCCTTGGTAGGTCCTGCAGGATGGTTTCCATTCCGCAGGGTAGACACTAGCGCTGCGGTCGAGATGTGGACAGAACGTGGATTCGCTTTGTCAAGGGCAGCGGTGGCCTTTGTGGCAGAGTTCGACCAGATTAGCCTCGAGTATCCAAGGCACCCGTCTGTGGGAGGAATGCATACTTGCCTGCTTGACGCTGTACAAGCGACGAGATCCATTTATACAGAAACACTTAACTCGTACAGTGAACGCGTCCAAGAGCAGTTGTGCCCGATCGGACTTGCAGCTTCCTCTCATCTTGTTCTAATGATTGCTCCGACCGGGCGCATCTATGGCGGATATGCTAACTTTTTGGCCTACTACGGAAGTAATGGGCGTGAGGCGATCTGGAACATATGCCATCGAATAGATGGTCTCCGGATTGATGAGTCGACGCCTACTATATAGTCGTTGGGACCACCCACGTCCTCGTCTGTGACTGCGGGTTCAGGGGCCGGGCGACCAGATCAACGCTGTATTGGACGACGGCACACCCGCCGGGCGGATACTTGCGAGGACCGAATGACCGCGGTCGCGTGCCATCCTCGCCGATCGGCGCCCTGGTCCGCCACTGCGAGAGCGTCGTCCTACCCTGCCCTACCACCGACCTCCCCGGCCTTCCGGTGCGGCCGGCGCCGCCGGCACGGGCACCGCGGTCGGCGCCATCGGCGGAGCCGCCGGCGGCGCTATCGGCGGCCGTCTGGCCTGAGTCCGGACAGCATGTTGTGGTTTGGGGGTGTGCGGGGGGCTGGCCTGCGGTGATGGTCGGGCGGGCGTCGTGTTTAAGGCACTAATTGGTGCTCTAGGGTCGGTGTGGTGGCGTGGGTGAGGCGGGTCCGGACGGCTTCGGGTGCCACGGCGGTCCAGATCGCCGAGTACGTCGGCGGGCGTCGGCGGATCGTGGCTCATCTGGGGTCTGCGCACACCGAGGCCGAGCTTGGTCTGCTGCTGGAGCGGGCTCGCGGCATGCTCGTTGATGAGGGCCAGGGCGCGTTCGACCTCGGGGTCGAGTCGACGCCGCGCAAGGGCGGGCTCGTCGGGCCGTCGGCCGGCGAGGGCGAGGGCTTGCTCGCGGCCGCTGTTGAGCCGTCGGTGGAGCGGTTGCGGGTCGGGGCGCCCCGGGTGGTCGGGACGTCCTCGGCGTTGTTGTTCGATGTTCTGGCCGGGGTCTATGAAGGTCTCGGCTTCGCCGCGGTGGGAGATGCGACCTTCCGTGATCTGGTGATCTCCCGGATCGTGGAGCCGACCTCGATCCTGGACACCGGCCGTGTCCTGACCGATCTGGGCCGCTGTCCGGCGAACGAGCGCACGATGCGCCGGACACTGAGCCGGGCCCAGCAGCGCGGCTACCGTGACGTGGTCGCGACCGCATGCTTCAACCACGCTGTGAGCAGCGGCGATGTGTCGCTGTGCCTGTATGACGTCACCACGCTCTACTTCGAGGCCGACAAGGAGGACGACCTGCGCAAGGTCGGCTACTCCAAGGAGCGCCGTGTCGATCCGCAGATCGTGGTCGGGTTGTTGGTCGACCGGCACGGATTCCCGCTCGAGATCGGCTGCTTTGAGGGCAACAAGGCCGAGACGTTGACGATTGTTCCGATCGTCAAACGGTTCCAGGCCCGTCACGGCCTGGAGGACATGGTCGTCATCGCGGACGCGGGCATGCTGTCGGCGACGAACCTGAAGGAGCTCGACGAAGCGGACCTGCGGTTCATCGTCGGCTCCCGCGTCACCAAGGCGCCCAAGGACCTGGAATCCCACTTCCGCTGGCACGGGAACGCGTTCACCGACGGGCAGGTCATCGACACCATCACCCCACGCACCGGGCACAAGGTCGACAACGACCCCAAGCAGAAGGCCGAGCCGGTCTGGGATCGCGAGCAGCACGCCGGGTCATGGCGGGCGGTCTGGGCCTACTCCCAGAAGCGGGCGGTGCGCGACAACAAGACCCTCACCGCACAGGAGAACCGCGCCAAGGCCGTCGTCGCCGGCGAGAAGGCCGCCCGCACACCAGGGTTCATCAAGACCCGCAGCGGTGCAGCAGTGCTGGACCAGACCTCACTGGCCAGGGCCAGGAGGCTGGTCGGGCTGAAGGGCTACGTCACCAACATCCCCGCACACCTGATGCCCGCCGACAAAGTCATCAGCAGCTACCACGACCTGTGGAAGGTCGAGCAGTCCTTCCGGATGAGCAAGACCGACCTGCGTGCCAGGCCCATGTTCCACCACACCCGCGACGCGATCGAGGCCCACCTCACCATCGTGTTCACCGCCCTGGCCGTCAGCCGCCAGGTCCAGACACGCACCGGGCTCGCGATCCGCAACGTCGTCCGCCAACTCCGGCCACTGCGATCAGCCACCATCACGATCAACGGCACCGAACAGACCTTCCCGCCCACCATCCCCGACGCGCAGCAACACCTCCTCGACACCCTCAGAAGACCCGGCACACTCAGGCACTAACCCCAATGTCCGGACTCAGGTCTGGCCCGTGACTGCCGGTCGCTCAAACCCCACAGCTTTGCCGCATCGACCCCTGTCCTGATGGCCGACGGCTCGGCCAAGCCGATCAGCAAGGTCAAGGCCGGTGACAAGGTCCTCGCCTCCGTTCCCGGCGGCGACACCGCCACCGTCACCAAGGTCCACCGCTACACCGCCGCCCAGGTCACCTACGACCTGACCATCAACGGCCTCCACACCTACTATGTAGTCGCTGGCACCACCCCCCTCCTCGTCCACAACTGCGAAGGACTTAAGAACAACCGGTCGGAAGCGATGCAGAAGATAGAGCTGAAGACGGCTGCTGATCGAGGGGTCCGGCCTGCGACCCTTTCAGAGGAAGCTGGAATGAACGGCCTGAGCGAGGCAATAGGTGGTGCTTCTGACTTCATGTGGAGAGTCACCATGGAGGGTGATCTGAAGGTGATGCCAGCATATGCTGGTGGCGGATCCGGCGAGTGGCCTCGTGCGGAGATAGCGCACAAAGTCCTTGCAGGCATGAACGGAAGACTTCGCTCAGCGAGCTCCGGTACGTACCTGGAGGGCTTCCCTGTCTTTATCACGAACCGGAGTGGTCACTTTACGCTGGGTATAGAAACGCTGTCAGCGGGAGAAGAGGCTTTCAAGCGGGCTGGAATCGATGTGATAGCTACGCCGTTTGAGAGGTGATTCTCTGGTGACGTCAGGGAAAGTGCCGAGCGAGCAGCATGTGGCTGCTTTTCAAGCGGCGCACGAGATGGCTGATGTACTGCATCGAAGTGACTTGCCCCGCGACAATGCACAGTGGTGGCGTGTGGTAATATCCGCGTGCAATTCGGGTATGCTGGGCGCTGAGTTCGGTACAATCGATGCGGATAGATGGGCGCAACTACTTATCTATTCCCTGGATAAGGCGAGAGAGTTGCGAGTACTGGGCGATGAGGAGGTCATCCATCGCCGAATGATTGCGTGTGCTGCGGCACTCAGGTACTTCGGTATTCGCAAGGGTGATGAGGGGCGGGACCCAAAACTGATCGTCGGCCGCTTTCTTGCTGAGCATCAAGATATCTCCCCTCAAGAGTTCGTCGATCAATGTGTGAAGATTTTAAGCATTCCGCATGACGTTCCCATTGACGCAACATTTCAAGAGAGAATTAGGCATGTCACAAGTGCTCGGATGACGCTGCAGGCTCTGTGTGACGTGGTGGAGTACTTGGAGAGTGGCCCGCTCAAGGAGGCGGCCGTCAGGTGGTGTGATATCGAACCTTTGCTTCCGAATCACCGAATACATTGAAGCCTATTCAGGTCATTCGGTAGAAGTGTAGTCCAATTACGGCCGAGATCGTTGTCTTGAAAGAATCGAGCGGCCGCCCGTATTCGGTGCATGATCGTCCAATTCTTGAAGCGTCGCGCTCGCGTGGGCTCATGGGAGCGGGCAAGTGAGGTGGGCCGTCGGCGAGGTGCCAGCCGAGGCTGGTCCTTTTCCGACGGCCTCCTCCCGAACCCGCCGTGCGGCTTTCACCGCAACGGGCTCTCCGGTGACTGCTGCGTGGATGTGGGTCCACGCAGGACACTCAGTACCGTTTCGGCGTTCTGCATTGCGCATACCTCCCGGGTCTAATGTGTCCGATCACCTGTGCTCCTTCGCCCTGTGAACGGCTTTCCCGAACCCCTTGGCAGGACGTGACCCCTGCGACTACTACGAGCACTCCGTCACCTTAGGGCTCGCGCCCCTTAGGTGATCCCACGTTCGTCTCTGACATACGTCCGAGCGTGACTTAGGCGGCCCTGTCGTCTCCTTGAATGTCCTCGTTGGACATCGCTCCACGTTCCGAAGGTTGCGCCGGGCGGCAAATTATCCCCACGCAGAACATGGCACCGGTTTCGGGTATCTTTCCGGTGGACGCGCATTTTCATCGACTGGAGACTAGGCTTCAGGCAATCCAGCTTTCGCCCTATCACGCGGGTCTCTCAGTGGCCCATCTTCGATACCTTCGCGATGTCCACTGGTTTCCTGGCATGCTGCGGTCCCCTTCACCTTTCGGATCCAGGTAAGCCATTCGACCCAGAGATCTCCCTTCGAATCTCTTCAGAGCGCCTCGTGGCGCACCGGGCCCACACGACTTTGCCTCCGTTCGGGAACGGCCGGTCTCCCCACGTCTCGGCCAGGAATTCGATGATCTGCAGACCTCGGCCGCCGATGTCGTTCTCGGAATCCCGCTTGCGGCGGGGACGGTCAGGCGACACGTCGGTGACCTCGATGGTCAGCGCGTCAGGGGTCAGCAGCAGTCGCATCGTGACCATTCCATGGCCTGCTGCGATCGCGTTGGTGAGCAGCTCGCTCACGATGAGGGTCACGTCGTCGGCCATCGCCGCGAGACCCCACTTGTTCAGGTGGACCTCGGCGAGGTCGCGTCCCATTCCCACTGAGGAGGGCACCGGGAACAGGTCCCAACTGAACTCCTGATGAGCATCTTGTTGCCGCACAGTGATCGCTTCCTCGCACTCCGGATGTATTGTTCACGTTTCGCGCTCATAGCGTGACGCTCCGGCGCTATGTTCAGTAGGTAGCAGCGGACATCGCATACCAGGAGGTCCCCCCGATGGGTGTCGCAGACTCGCTCGACCCGATGGACTCGCACTGGCACTGGATGGCCTATGACCTGCGCAGACTCCGGCAAAAGGAGGGCATCTCGCAGGCCCGGCTGGGGCGCATCATCGGTGCGGCGAAGCAGACCGTATGCAACTACGAGGCGAATGAGCGGAGGCTCACCGAGGACCAGGCGAAGGCTCTCGACCGGCGCTGGGACACCGGCGGCCACTTCCAGCGCCTGCTCATGTACGCCCGCCGCGCCTACGACCTCAACGGACACCGTCAGCACCAGCGGTACGAGGCGCGGGCGTCCGAACTGCGGATCTTCGGGTTGGCCATCATCCCCGGTCTGTTCCAGACGGAGGAGTACACGCGGGCATTGTTCACCGCGGCGCGCTCGAAGCAGGTCGAGAAGCAGGTGGCTGCGAGGCAGGCCCGGCAGGAGGCGCTCTTCCGTCCCGACCCACCCGAGCTCTGGGTGCTGCTGGACCAAGCCGTTCTCGACCGACCGATCGGCGGACGTCGCGTCATGGCCGATCAGCTCGCGCGGCTCCGGGACCTCACCGAGATGCCCAACGTCATTGTCCGCGTCGTCCCGCGATCGGTCGGCGCCTATTTCGGCCTTATGGGAGCCTTCGAGGTACTCACCGTCGAACACGGCGATGTCGCGTATGTCGAGGCGCTGGGCAGTGGCAGACTGGTGCTCGATACCGCCGAGGTGCGGACGTTCGGGAAGGGGTTCGACCTCATCGCCGCGCAGGCGCTTCCCGAGGTTCCCTCGCGTCGATTCATCGAGCGCATGATGGAGTACATGAGATGACTGCCCAGGCCAGGTGGCGGAAGTCGAGTCACAGTGGCATGACCGACGATTCGAGCTGTGTGGAGGTCGCTCGGTTGTCGGGGGCCGTTGGTGTCAGGGACTCCAAGGACCCCGGGATGGGGAATCTGGCACTTCCCGTCGAAGCTTTCGCGGATCTGGTCGTCCGTATCAAGCGGGGTGAGTTGGCTCTTTGAGCTCGTCTGATTCGTCGTCCGGTGTGGCCGGGGAGGAGGCTGGTGGGCGCCTTTCCGGCCGGGTTCGGGAGTGGCGGCCGGGGTGGCCGCTGGATCTTGTGGGGACGCTTTCGCCGCATCGGCGGGGGGCTCATGATCCGGCGTTTCGGGTGGAGCGGGACGGGTCTGTCTGGCGCGCTTCGTACACCCCCGAGGGGCCCGGGACGTTGCGGCTTCGGTGGGTCGGGGACGTCCTCGAGGCCACGGCCTGGGGGCCTGGGGCCGAGTGGTTGCTGGACGGGGTGCCGGAGCTGCTGGGGGCCGACGATGCTCCGGAGGAGTTCGTCGCGCGGCATGACGTCGTGCGGGAGCAGGCGCTCAAGCGGCCCGGGTTGCGGATCGGGCGGACGGGACGGGTCTTTGAGGCGCTCGTGCCGGCGGTGATGGAGCAGAAGGTGCTCGGGCAGGAGGCTTGGCGGGGGTGGGGATACCTGCTGCGGAAGTTCGGGGAACCCGCGCCGGGCGCGCCGCACATGCGGGTGCCGCCGCCGCCCGGGGTGTGGGCCCGGATTCCCTCGTGGGAGTGGCATCGGTCGGGGCTGGAGGCCGTCCGGGCTCGGACGATCATCGGGGCGGCTCGGGTCGCGGGGCGGCTGGAGGAAGAGCCGAGTGAGCGGCGGCTGCGGTCGTTGCCGGGCATCGGGGTCTGGACGGCCGCCGAGATCCGGCAGCGGGCCGTGGGCGATCCCGACGCCGTCTCAGTCGGCGACTACAACCTGCCCGGCCTGGTGGGCTGGGCGCTGGCCGGCCGCAAGGTCGACGACGCCGGGATGCTCGAACTGCTGGAGCCCTACGCCGGTCACCGGTACCGGGCCACGCGGCTGCTGGAGTCGTCCGGGAGGCGGCCGCCGAGGCGCGGCCCCCGCCTGCCCGTCCGGGACTACCGGTCCTTCTGACCAAGTCACCCGGCTGATCACGTCGCCCGGCTGATCACGTTTCCCAGGATTTGAGGGCCTCGTCGATCTCCTTGAGCGTCGGGAGGCGCAGGGACGGCGGTGTCTCCTCCGGGAGGTCGTGCTCGTCGGCGTGGACAGGGGCCAGGGTTCCGTCGGGGGCCCGGAAACCGGCCTGCTGGAGGACATCGCGGGCGGCACGTGTCGCGAGCGCGGCTTTGAACGCATCCGCCGCGTCCCGCCGGTGTTGGTCCTTCGTGGTCACGACGTAGGGGTGGTCCAGCATCAGCGTCCCTTCGTCCGGCATGAGGCCGACGATGGGGTTGGGACGGTGGGTGTCGTTGTAGGCGATGACGGCCTGCTCGGTGGTGACCACCAGCGGACGTGCGAACCGTTCGGCGCCGGTGAGGTCGGCCAGTATCGCAGTGGATGCGCCGGACGTCGCGTCCGGCCTGCCCGGTGCGTTGTCGCGGAGCGCCTCGGCCGCGTCGCCCGCCTTGCCCTCGGCGACCCGCTCGACGGCGATCATGGCGATCGTCCCGCTCATGCCGGTACGGGGGTCGGCTGCGGCGCGGGACACGCCGAAACCGCCCGCCTCGTCCTTCAGCAGCAGTTCCCAGCCGATGTCGATGCCCGCGTCACCGAACTCCGCCTCCACCGGGCGGGTCGTGGCCAGCACCACCGGCGTCGAGGCCACCGCGGTTCCCGCAAGCGGGACGGACGTCGCGCCGGCGTTCCGGGCGACGCCCAGCCACAGCGACGACTCCGGCACCCATGCGTCGGCTTTGGCGCGCAGGGCCGCGTCACTCATGTAGCCGGTGGGTGCGACCGCCGTGACGCGTGCGTCGACGCAACGTCCGCCGACGCGGTGTTCCTCCACGTTGAAGCGGTCCGCCATGTCGCTCAGCGCGGGCGCGATCTCCGGCTGGGCCGCGATGGTGACGCGGAGCGGAGAACCGCCGCACGATGTCGTACCCGGCAGCAGGCCGAGCGCCCACGCCCCGCCGCCCGCGCCGGACAGGAGCAGCGCTGTGGCGGCCCAGACGCCAGGCTGCCTCCACACGTTCATCCGTCAGTCATACAGCCGGAGGTCAGGTGCCGACCAGAGGCAGGTTGAGCTTCCCCCCAGAACTCCCGAAGTGGCCGATGCCGTCCGTGCGGCGGGATGCTTCCACGCGTTCTTCGGGCACTTCGCCGTAGAGGGTGGTGCGCTGCTTGGCGGGACGGCCCGCGCGTGCCGCGATCTCCTCCAGTTCGCTGATGGCCTTGAAGGAACCGTTCTCCGATCCGGCCATGCGGCTGATGGTCTCTTCCATGAGCGTGCCGCCGAGGTCGTTCACGCCTCCCTGCAGGACGCGCGTGCACAGTTCGTCTCCCAGCTTCACCCAGGACGTCTGGATGTTGGGGATCGCGCCGTGCAACAGGATGCGCGCCAAGGCGTGGACGGCGATGTTCTCCCGGACGGTCGGTCCCGGACGTGCGAGCCCGGCGAGATAGATGGGCGAGTTGTGATGCACGAAGGGCAGCAGAACGAATTCGCTGAACCCGCCCGTCCGTTCCTGGATGGAGCGGAGCAGTTTGATGTGCGCGACCCAATGCGACGGTGTGTCCACGTGCCCGTACATCATCGTGGACGTCGTCGGAAGGCCGATCTCATGCGCGGTGGTGACGACCTCGACCCACTGGTCGGTGGGCAGCTTGCCCTTGGTCAGCACCCACCGGACGTCGTCGTCCAGGATTTCGGCGGCCGTCCCTGGCAGCGAGTCGACCCCGGCTTCCCTCGCCCCCTCCAGCCATTCGCGGATCGACATGTCGGCGCGGGACGCGCCGTTCACGACCTCCATCGGGCTGTAGGAGTGCAGGTGGATGTCGGGTGCGCGGTTCTTCACCTCGCGGGCGAGGTCGAAGTAGGCGGTGCCGGGCATGTCGGGGTGGATGCCGCCCTGCATGCAGATCTCGGTGGCGCCGGCCTCCCACGCCTCGTCCACGCGGTCCCCGACCTGCCGGAGGGACAGCGTGTAGGCGTCGGCGTCCGTGCGGCGCTGCGCGAACGCGCAGAACCGGCAGCCGGTGTAGCAGACGTTCGTGAAGTTGATGTTCCTGGTGACGACATAGGTGACGTCGTCGCCGACCACATCGCGGCGCAGGTCGTCGGCGAGCTTGGCGAGGGCGTCCAGTTCTGGGCCGTCGGCGTGCAGAAGGGCCAGCGCTTCATCGTCCGACAAGCCCGCAGGGTTCTGTTCCGCGCGCGCGAGAGCGGCCTTGACGTCGGCGTCGAAGCGCTGGGGGGCGGACATGCGGTCGCGGAGCGCGTCCCAGTCGCCGTACACCTCGTCGAAGTCGTCGCGCCGGTCGCTGGTGCGGCCGGTCGTGTCGATCTCGGTGTGCAGGTCGGTCCGCCCGGACGCCTCGAAACCGCCGTCCGGCTCCTGCCAGGGGCGTCCCTCCAGGACGGCGTCCTCGCGTGCGAGGCCGGTCGCCGGGTCGGCGAGCGCCGCCACGTGCCCGATGAGCCGCGGGTCCAGCCACGGCTCGCCGCGCCGCACGTACTCGGGGTAGATCGTCAGCCGCTCGCGCAGCTCGAATCCCGCGGTGGCGGTCTGCTCGGCCAGTTCGTCGATCTGCGGCCACGGCCGCTCGGGGTTCACGTGGTCGGGGGTCAGCGGCGAGACGCCGCCCCAGTCGTCGATTCCGGCGCGCAGCATCAGCGCGTACTGGTCGGCGACCAGGTTCGGCGGCGCCTGGACGCGGGCCTTCGGGCCGAGGACGAGCCGCGTCACCGCGATCGTCGCGGCCAGCTCGTCCAGTTCGGCGTCGGGGGTGTCGCGCATCTTGGTGTCGGGCTTCGCGCGGAAGTTCTGGACGATGACCTCCTGGATCGCCCCGTACTCCCGCATCGTCCGCCGGATCTCGAAGATCGCGTCCACGCGTTCCTCGACGGTCTCGCCGATGCCGATGAGGATGCCGGTCGTGAACGGCACGTTGGTTCGTCCGGCGTCCTCAAGGACCCGCAGCCGGACGGCCGGGTCCTTGTCGGGCGACCCGAAGTGGGGGCCGCCGCGCTCGCTGAACAGCCGTGTCGCGGTCGTCTCCAGCATCATGCCCATGGACGGCGCGACCGGCTTGAGCCGCTGGAAGTCGCGCCAGGTCAGCACGCCCGGGTTCAGGTGCGGGAGCAGCCCGGTCTCCTCCAGCACCCGGATCGCCATCGCGCGGACATAGGAGAGCGTGTCGTCGTAGCCGTGCGCGTCCAGCCACTCGCGGGCCTGCTTCCACCGGTCCTCGGGACGGTCCCCGAGCGTGAACAGGGCCTCCTTGCAGCCCATCTCCGCACCCTGCCGCGCGATCTCCAGGACCTCGTCGGGGCTCAGGTAGGGGGCGTCGAGTTTGTGGGGGACGGTTGCGAACGTGCAGTATCCGCAGCGGTCGCGGCAGAGCCGGGTCAGCGGGATGAAGACCTTGCGGCTGTAGGTGATGACACCGGGGCGGCCCGCGGCGTCCAGGCCGGCGTCCCGGGTGCGGGCGGCATAGGTGAGCAGGTCGTCGAGCTGCGCCCCGCGGGCGTGCAGCAGTGTGGTGGCCTCGGATCGGTCAAGTGTCTTGCCGTCACGCGCGCGGGCCAGTGCCCGGCGAAGCGCGGAGCTCGTGGCGTCCATGCGGGCACTCTATGCCAATCGTCATAATTTGCACCGCGTCGGGGGCCCCGAATTGCCGGGCATGTAGGGCAGCCCCGGACGCGCGCGATCTATTCCCGCGTCACCGGACCTCGATGAACGCCTCCGGGCTGCGCGGCGGACGCTCGCGCGGCGGCGCGGCCGGATGCCCGATGCCCACGGCGCCCATCGGGTCCCAGTCGTCCGGCAGGCCGAGCGACTCTCGGACGACGTCGCGGCAGAACATCGTGCTCGACACCCAGCACGAGCCGAGCCCCTCCACGGCCAGCGCGACCAGCAGGTTCTCCACGCCCGCGCCGGTGGCGACGACGAACATCTCCCGCTCGGCCCGGGACCGGCGCTCGTCCGGATAGTCGTGCGAACCGTCCATGACCAGGCACGGGACGACCAGGTACGGCGCCCGCCGCAGCACCTCCCCGCGGCGCAGCCGCTTGGTGACCGACTCCTCGGAGAAGCCGTCGCGGCGCAGATCGGCCTCCCAGGCGTCGCGCATCGCGTCCAGCAGCCGCGTCCGCGACTCAGCCGACTCCAGCAGGACGAACCGCCACGGCGTCGTGTGGTGCGGCGCCGGCGCGGTGATCGCGGCGGCGACCGCGCGGCGCACCGCCGCCGGGTCGACCGGGTCGGCGGTGAACTCGCGGATCGTCCGCCGCGCGTACAGCACGTCCGAGGACCCGTACCGGAACATGTCCTCGTCCGGCGGGCGGATCAGCACCCGCGCGCCCGGCCCGTCCTCCCGCGTGACCAGGGCGGACAGGCCGCGCACGACGGCGACGGGGACCCCGTCGAGCTTGCCCTTGACCAGTTCCGACGCGGCCGCGATCTCGTCGGCGACGGCGGTGATCGTGGCGTCGAGCCGGTTCCCGTGCGCGTCGTGCCGCCCCCGCAGATCGCTGAGCGGCTCAAGGCCCGCGACGCCGATCGCCGCGTCCGTCAGCCCGTTGCGCCAGGGCCGTCCGAGCGTGTCGGAGACGATGACGGCGACGTCCGCGCCGGTCCGCTCCCGCAGGCCCGCGCGGATGCGGCGGGCCGAGGCGTCCGGGTCCTCCGGCAGCAGGAGCACCGTGCCCGGCTTGGTGTTGGACGCGTCCACACCGGCCGCCGCCAGGACGAGCCCCTGCCGCGTCTCGACGATCCGGGTCTCGCCGCGCGCGTGCGTCCGCCGCGCGACCACCCGGACGGTCTCGGCGTCGATCGCCTTCTCCCGGTCGCCCGCGACCAGGACCCGCCCCTCCGCCTTGCTGACGATCTTGGACGTGACGACCAGGACGTCGCCGTCCCGCACCGCCTCAGCCGGGATCAGCGCCGCGATGTCGTCGCCCTCCGCGACCTCCGGCAGCCCCGCGACCCCGAACACCTCGAACCTCACCCGGCCTCCTCCGCCCGCTTCAGCTCCATCGCGAGGTCGACCGCCGCGCGGGCGATCGCGGCCGTGGCCCGCTCATCGCTCATCAGCAGCGGCCGCGGCCGGACCTCGATGCCCTCCACCCGGACGTCCGCGTCCGCGTCGTCGACGAGCCAGCCGTCCAGCAGCCCGAGCCCGTACAGTTCGGCGACCGCGCGCGCGGAGGTCTCCGTGCCGATCGCGGTCAGGCACGCGTCCGCCATGCCGCGGACGGGCGCGCCGCCGATGATCGGGGAGACGCCGACGACCGTCTTGGCCGCGATCGCGTCCCGGATGCCGGGCACCGCCAGGATCGTCCCGATGCTGACCACCGGGTTGGACGGCGGGAACAGCACCATGTCCGCCGCCTCGACCGCCGCGAGCACGCCCGGCGCCGGCTTGGACTCCTCGGCGCCGATCGGCGCGATCGACAGCGCCGGGACCGACGCCCGCAGCCGCACCCACCACTCCTGGAAGTGGATCGCGCGCCGCCCCTGCTCGTCCTCGATGACCACGTGCGTCTCGACCTGGTCGTCGGTCATCGGGATCAGCCGGACGCCCGGCTTCCACCGGTCGCACAGCGCCTCGGTCACCGCCGACAGCTTGTAGCCGGCCTCCAGCATCTGCGTCCGGACGATGTGGGTCGCGAAATCGCGGTCGCCCAGCCCGAACCAGCCCGGCCCGGCGCCGTAGGCGGCGAGCTCCTCCTTGAGGGTGAACGTCTCGTCGGTCCGTCCCCACCCCTGGTCCTCGTTGATGCCGCCGCCGAGGGTGTACATCACGGTGTCCAGGTCGGGGCACACGCGCAGCCCGAACAGGGAGATGTCGTCCCCGGTATTGCCGACGACGGTGATCTCCGCCTCGGGAACCGCCGACCTGAGCCCGCGCAGGAAGCGGGCTCCGCCGATGCCGCCCGCCAGCACCACGATCTTCATGGAGGGAAGCCTACGGGGGTTGCCGCGGGCCCGGCAGGCCGAACCCCGGCCCCCGGAGGACGGGCGGGCGGAAGGGCGTGCCCCCACTGGGTGAACCGCGCCAAACTATGCAAAGCTTTGCCGTGTAATCGCATTGCCTCGGTCTGGAGATGTCACCGTGAACAAGGAAGCCGTCCAGCGCCTGCGCGAACCGGCCGCCTGGGTACTGCTCGCCTCGGCGGGCGTGCAACTGCTCGCGGGCATCATCACGCTCCTGGGCGACGATGGCACCTTCACCTTCCGCGCCTTGCTCGAAACCCGCGACGGGATGTTCCTGCAGATCGGGATCGTCGGGCTTCTCGTGCTCGCGGTCCTGCTGGCGACCTGGGGCGACCGTCCCACGCCGCAGGCCCGGACGATCACCATGGGGGCGCTCGGAGTCCTCGGCGGCATCGCCCTGTTCGGCGTCGTCAGCTGGCTCAGCGGGATGCTCGCCGACTCCGATTCCGCGGGCGCGCTCACGAAGCTCTCGGTGTTCCTGATCGGCGCCGGGAAGCTCGCCGTCGTCGGTGTCGGCGGCTGGTACGTCTACACCGTCTTCCAGGGGATGCAGCCGCCGCGTCCGCAGGCCCAGCCGCAGATGCAGCAGGGCTACCCCGACTTCGGGTACCAGCAGGGCCAGCAGGGCCAGCCCGGCGCGCAGGGGCAGCAGTACGGCCAGCAGGACTTCGGCCAGCAGGGCCAGCAGCAGTACGGGCAGCAGCAGTACCAGCAGTACCAGCAGTACGGCCAGCAGGGCGCCGAGGGCCAGCAGGGCGCGCAGCAGGGGTACGAGCAGGGGTACGGCCAGCAGCAGGGCCAGCAGGCCGAGTACGGCCAGCAGGAGTACGGCCAGCAGCCGCAGCAGTACGGCCAGCAGGACTACCAGCAGTACGGCGGGCAGGGCGGCGGCTACCAGGGCCAGCAGGGCTACGAGCAGCAGCAGGGCGCGCAGCCCGCCTCCGAGCAGGAGGAGATGGGCGAGTGGACCCGTGCGTACGGCGGCTCGGGGCAGGACCGGGGCCCGCAGGGGACCCAGCCCGCGCCCGGCGGTGAGCAGCGTCCCGACGACGGCGGCGACTGGTACCGCGACAACCGTCCCCCGCCTCCGCAGTGAGGCACCTGCTCCGACGGTGACCGGCGGATTAACTGATCTTCAGCTGAGGGTCAGCCCGCGCATCCCGGCATAACCCGCCAAGTCGCCCTGGAAAGCCATCCGGCTTGACGGGGCGGGCGCTACACGCGTGTAATTTCGACCGTGTAGTTTCAATGCCTTCCCGGGGGAAGAAACCGGAGGGATGGCATTGACCAGGGGGTTCCACGGGCAGGGAGGTGCGCTGTGAGCGAGGTGGTCATCCCGCTGGCGCACGGCACAGACGGTGAAGAGTTGGGCTGGCAGGAGCGCGCACTGTGCGCGCAGACGGACCCGGAGGCGTTTTTTCCGGAGAAGGGCGGCTCCACTCGCGAGGCCAAGAAGGTGTGCCGGGCATGCGAGGTGCGTACGGAGTGCCTGGAGTACGCGCTGCAGCACGATGAACGTTTCGGCATCTGGGGAGGGCTCTCCGAGAGGGAACGCCGCAAGCTGAAGCGCCAGGCCGTCTAACCGGGTCCGCGGTGCCGGCGGGCCGCGAGGTCCTCGACGGGGGAGACCCGGCGGACCGGCCGCGCACCCGGATCTCGGGGATCCAAGGCGTGCCCCGCGCGGCCACGCGTACAGTTATCAGCCGTGCCGGCCCTAGGGTCGGCACGGCTGAGTCGTTTCGTCCAACACCCTCGCTTCAGCCACGAACCCGTCGTCCCACAGATCGAGCGATCCTTGGCCCCCACACTCGATCGCCACGTCGTCACCGCCGTCCTCGTCGCCCATGACGGTGCACGCTGGCTCCCGGAGACGCTGAAGGCGCTGCTGACGCAGGCGCGGCCGGCGCAGCGCCTCCTCACCGTGGACACCGGAAGCCGCGACCGCGGCCCCGCCGTGCTCGCCGAGGTCGTCGGCGAGGCCGCGATCCTCACGCTGCCGCGCACCACCGGCTACGGGGAGGCCGTCGCGGAGGCGCTCCGCCAGGACGCCGCGTCCGCCCCCGTCCCCGACGACGACCCGGGGAACACCCGCACCGAATGGATCTGGCTGCTGCACGACGACTGCGCGCCCGCCCACGACGCGCTCGCCCAGCTGCTGCGGACCGCGGACACCGACCCCAACATGGCGGTGCTCGGCCCCAAGGTCCGCGACTGGGACGACCGGCGCGTCCTGCGTGAGCTGGGCGTCACCGTGGACGCCGCCGGACGCCGCGAGACGGGCCTGGACCGGCACGAGTTCGACCAGGGCCAGCACGACGGCGTCCGCGACGTGCTGGCCGTCGGCAGCGCCGGGATGCTGGTCCGCCGCGACGTGTGGGACCGGCTCGGCGGATTCGACGTCGACTACGGCCTCTTCCGCGACGACCTCGACTTCTGCTGGCGCGTCCACGCGGCCGGGCACCGGGTCGTCACCGCGAGCGACGCCGTCGTGTACCACGCGGAGGCGTCCCGGCGCGGACTCCGCGAGATCGGCATGACCGCCGAGCACCCGGCCCGCCGCGACCGGCGCAACGCCATTCACACGCTGCTCGCCAACCAGCCCATGCCCGCGATGCTGCGGGCGCTGGCCCGCAACATCTGGGCGTCGCTCGTCCACGCGCTGTGCCTGGCGGTCACCAAACGGCCGGTGGCGGCCCGCGAGGAGGTCCGGGCACTCGGGGACGTGCTGCGCGATCCGGGGCGGCTGCGGCGGGCGCGGGCCGCCCGCGCGGACGGCCGGACGCGCGTGCACCGCAGCGTCCGGCGCTTCCAGGCCCGCTGGGTCGTGGCGCGCCGGACGGCCGAGGCGATCTCGGAGTACCTCGCCGCCCACGAACGCGACGGCGCCCACCAGCGCGATGAGGACCCGAACGAGGAGAACGTCGCCGACGAGCCGGGCCCGATCCGCCGGTTCCTCGCCCGCCCCGGCGTCATGCTCGCCCTGGCGCTGACCGCCGTCGCGATCGCCGCCGAACGCTCCCTGCTCACCGCCGCCGGACACCTCGGCGGCGGCGCCCTCGTCCCCGCGTGGGGCGGCGCGAGCGACCTGTGGGCCCAGTACCTGTCCGGCTGGCATCCGGTCGGGCTCGGCAGCGACGCCGGGAGCCCGCCGTACGTCGGGGTCCTCGCCGTCCTGTCCACGGTGCTGTTCGGGAAGCCGTGGCTGGCGGTGTCGGTCCTGCTGCTGGGCAGCGTGCCGCTCGCCGGGCTCACCGCCTACCGCGCGTCCCGGCTGCTGGTGGTGGAGGCGCCCCGCACCGGGCGGCGCGCCCGCGCGAGGGGTCGCCGCATCCCCGTCTCCGCCGTCCGGGTGTGGTTCGCCGCCGTGTACGCGCTGCTGCCCGCCGCCACCGGCGCCATCGCGGGCGGACGGCTCGGCACCGCCGTCGTCCTCGTCCTGCTTCCGCTGATCGCCGTGCACGTCGCCCGCGTGTACGGGTTCCCGCGCTCCGGGGCGCCGAGCACCAGGTCGCCGGCCACGGGCGCCGCCGTTCCCGACGCCCGGACGCGGCGCAAGCGCGAGGGCCGGTCCGCGTGGACGGTCGCGCTGCTGCTGGCCATCGCGATGGCGTTCGTCCCGCTCACCTGGCTGATCGGCGTGGTGGCCGCGGTGGTGGTGTGGGCGCTGTTCGACTGGCCGGGACGGAGCGGGCGCCGCAACCTCGCGATCGCGCTCGGCGTTCCGCCGCTGCTGATGCTCCCGTGGACGGCCGGCCTCCTGCTGAACCCGTCGCGGTTCCTGACGGAGGCGGGCCTGCACCGGCGGTTCGAGCCCGCCGCCGCGGCCGACCTCCTCGCGCTCGACCCCGGCGGCCCCGGCACGCCCGCGCGGTGGACGCTGGCCGGGCTCCTCGCGGTCGCCGTGTGCGCCCTGCCGCTGCGCAGCCGCAGGGGCGCCGTGCTGGCCGGCTGGCTGCTGGCCATCTTCGGGCTGCTCGTCGCGGTCCTGACGAGCGCAGCCACCGTGACCAAAGGGGCGGACGAGGCGCCCGTCTGGCCCGGCGTCGCGCTCATCTTCGCGAGCGCCGGGGTGCTGCTCGCCGCGACCGCCGCCGTCCAGCGCGCCACCGACGCCCTCACGGGCAACCACCTGATCTACAGGGCCGGCGGGGCGGCCGTGGTGCTCGCCGCGCTCACCGCCCCTTTCCTGGCCGCCGGGTTCTGGGTCGCGGGGGGCGCGGGCGGCCCGCTCGCCAAACTCGACCCGGACACGGTCCCCACGTTCCTGCACACCCCCGGCGGACCGAGGACCCTCGTCCTGCACCGGGAACCGACCGGACGTGTCTCCTACACGCTCCTTAGAGACGCACGTCCGAGGATCGGCGAAGCGGAGGTCATGGACGGCGGACGAGCCCACGACCGCCTGGACGACATCGTCGCCGGTCTGGTCGCCGGCCGCGAGGGCGATGCCGGGCCTGCCCTGACCCGGATGGGCGTCCAGTACCTCCTGGTGCCACACCCCGGAACGGACCCCGTCACCAAGGCCCTTGACGCGGCGCCCGAACTGACCCGCCTCAGCCGCACGGAGACGTTCGCCGTGTGGAAGCTCCAGTCGCCGTCCGCCCGGATGATGCTTCTGCAGGGGTCCACTCTCACGCCACTTCCCGCAGGCAGGATCGGCGCCCGAGTGCAGATCCCGCCGGGAACGGGCACGCGCACCGTCCTCCTGGCCGAACCGTCCGACGGTGGGTGGCGAGCGACCCTGAACGGCGAGGACGTCAAAGAACGGACCGTGGACGGCTGGGCGCAGGGCTACGACATCCCCGCAGCCGGAGGAGAGTTCCGGCTGACCAGGTCCATGACGATGCGCCACACATGGCTGGTCGTTCAAGGCATCGCCGTCCTGCTGGTGGCCGCCCTGGCGCTCCCCGGCGCACAGGCCGAGAACCTCCCGTTCGCCGGTGAACGCGAACGGCGCCGTGGACGGCGAAGCCGCCGACGCGGAAACCACTCCCGCGCCCGGCACGAGGCCCCGCCCCCCGAGCCCGTCGAAGAGCGCAGCCCGGAGGAGGTCTCATGAACCTGAACCTCAAGCCGAACCTGAAACCGGACGTGAACCTGGACAAGGTTCTGCACCTCCTCAGCCTCCGCTACGCCTCCGCCGCCCTCGTGCTCGTCGCCGTCGCCGCGCTGTACGGGGCCGCGACGTTCTCCCGCCCGGGGCCGGCCTCCGAGAACGGACGGGACGCCCCCGTCACCACCGCGGTGATGGTCTGCCCCGGCCACGAAGGCGGGCGGCTGGCCGTCCAGTCCCTCCCCGACAGGAAGGCCGGCGGAAGCGTCGCGCTGACGCCGACCAGGGGCGGCTCCGCGCTCGCGTCCATGTCCTCGCCGGGCCAGGGCTGGGAGCAGGACACCAAGTCCGGCGAGGACTCCTACACCCTCCGCGCCACCGGCGCCATGGCCGCCGGACTGGAAGCCGAACAGACCACCCACCGGGACGGCGGCGACGACCGGGGTCTCGCGGGCGCCCGCTGCGCCTCGCCTGGCACCGACCTGTGGTTCATGGGGCCCGGGCCCGTCTCCGCCGACGAACTCGACCTCTACTTGACCAACGTCGACTCCCAGCCGGCGTCCGTGGACCTCACCGCCCTGTCCGGTGAAGGGCCCCTCGACACCGTCGACGGCCGCGGCACCCGGGTCGACCCCTACACCACCAAGGTCGTGAAGATCGGCGGGTCGGCGGAGGGCCTCGGCGACATCGTGAAGACCGCCGCCGACCTCTCGCTGCGCGTCCGCACCACCAGCGGCCGCGTCGCGGCGTCCCTGCGCGTCCGGATCGGTGAGAAGAAGGGCATCGAGTGGCTGCCGCAGTCGCCCGCCCCCGCCTCGTCCCTGCTCATCCCCGGCGTGCCGGGCGGCTCGGGCGAACGCCGCCTGCTGGTCGCCGTGCCCGGCGAGGCCGACGCCCGGATCAAGGTGCAGGTGATCACGCCGGACGGCGCGTTCGCCCCGCAGGGCCAGGACATCCTGGACGCCCCCGCCAAGACCGTCACGGCCGTCGCCCTCGACCGCGCCCTGCTCGGCAAGACCGCCGCCGTCCGGCTGGTCGCCGACCGCCCGATCCTCGCGGGCTTCGCCGCCGAGCGGGGCGCCGACGTCGCCTACGGCACCGCGACCCGGCCGCTCACCGGGTCCGGCCCCGGCATCGTCGCCGACAACCGGTTCGACTCCGCCCTCGTGCTGACCGCCCCGGCCGGCGCCGCGACCGTCAAGGTCAGGACCATGAACGCCGAAGGCGGGAGCGCCCCGCAGGAGATCAGGATCCCGGCCGGACGGACCGTGCTGACCGACCTGGCCGCCCCGTCCGAGGACGCCGCCGCCTACGGCGCCGTGATCACCACGGAGCCCGGCTCGGCCCCCGTCTACGCCTCCCGCACCCTCTCCACGGGCAAGGGCGACGAGTACCTGTTCACCGTCCTGCCGATCGTCCCCGCGTCCACGACCGTCCATCTGGCCGACACGGCCGGCTCCCAGAGCGCCCTCATCCCCGGCGAGTGACCGGCACGCCCGCACCGGGCAGAGGCGAGGGGGCTCAGTCGTCGGGGGAGTCGTAGCCGGGGTCGACGAGTTCGGGGGAGAGGCCGAGCAGGTCGGCGACCTCTTCGACGAGGAGGTCGCGGATCATGCGGGCCAGTTCCGTCTCGCCGGTAGCGCGGGCCTCGATGGGCCGGCGGAAGACGACGATCCGCACCGTCCGATCACCCTCACCGGCGGCGGTGGGCAGCGGCCGAGCGGAGCTCGTCGGCTGATCGGTGGCGGGCGGTGGCTGGGAGTCGTTGGGCCGGGCGGAGCTCGTCGGCTGATCGGTGGTGGGTGGGGGCTGGAAGTCGTTGGGCCGGGCGGAGCTCGTCGATTGAATGGTGGTGGGCGGGGGCTGGAGGACGGTTTGGCTGAGCGGGACGGGGCCCTCGAAGCGCGGTTCGAGGCCCGGCACCTCCTCGACCGCGAACTGGACCCTCGCCAGTTCCCGGCCCCAGCGCAGGCCCAGCCGCCGCACCTCGTCGTCCACGAGGTCGTCGAACCGCTCCGCGCGGGTGCGTGAGACCGGCGCCTGCGGGGGTGTCAGAGGACCACGAACGCCACGACCGTGCCGATCGCGACGCCGTACGCCTGCCACACGGGATCGCACGCCTCAAGAGTACCTCTGCCGCCGCCCGTCCCCGGCGAGCAGGTCATCGCCTACCGCCCGGGCACCGCCGGCGTCCAGACACCCCACGGTGAGGGTCGGAGACCACACGGAATGTAGTTGTTGCCCCGGAAATCGCCCGGTAACGGCGACACGTGTGCCCGGGTGGTGGCGGAGCCGGTGGGAGGGAGGTACGGTCAGCCATCGTGAGCCCCGTCCGTACCTGCTCCCGCACCGCCTGCAAGGCGCCAGCAGTGTTCACGCTCACGTACGTCTACCGTGACTCCACCGCGGTACTGGGGCCGCTAGCCACGTACGCCGAGCCGCACTGCTACGACCTGTGCGCAGAGCACTCCGAGCGACTCACCGCTCCGATGGGCTGGGAGTTGGTGCGGCTGCCGGTCGAAGAGGAGTCCGAGCCGAGCGCGGACGACCTGGAGGCCCTCGCCGACGCCGTCCGCGAGGCCGCCAAGCCCGCCCCTGGATCGGGCCAGGAGCCCGTCGGGCAGGGCACGGAGGTCGGCCGCCGCGGCCACCTGCGGGTGCTCCGCTCGGAGCCCGCGGCGACGCAGCCCGGCCAGGAGTGACCGCGCCACCTCGGGAGACGCCTGCCCCACGGACGTCCACCCCGGAACCGCGCCGCCCGTGTGGCGACGCCCCGGCCGGTCGCGGCCGCCCATTTCGGTAGGCTCGTGACCCTGTCGCTTCTTCGGCGGCGTTCATGCAAAGCGGTGTCCGTGCGAGCGGCGCTCGTACGAAGCGGTGTCGAACAAGCGGTGTTCATGCGGGCAGGGTTCTTTCCGGGGCGCGTTCGCCCGGGCCGGGCCCTTCCGGAGCGGGTTCTTCTGGACAGGGAGCAGGAGTGGGCGACCTCGCCAAGATCTTCAAGGCGTACGACATCCGCGGCGTCGTACCGGACGAGCTCGACGCCGCGACCGCCGAGGCGGCGGGCGCCGCGTTCGTCCGGGTGACCGGCGCGAGCGCGATCGTCACCGCCCATGACATGCGCGAGTCGTCGGTGCCGCTGTCGGAGGCGTTCGCGCGGGGCGCGACGTCCCAGGGCGCGGACGTGATCGAGGCCGGGCTCGGCTCCACCGACCTGCTCTACTACGCCAGCGGCAGCCTCGGCCTGCCCGGCGCGATGTTCACCGCGAGCCACAATCCCGCCAAGTACAACGGGCTGAAGCTGTGCCGCTCGGGCGCCCGGCCCGTCGGCCAGGACACCGGCCTCGCCGACATCCGCGAAATGATCGAGAACGGCGTCCCGGCCTATGACGGCGAGCCCGGCACGGTCTCCCGGCGCGACGTCCTGAAGGGCTACGCCGACCATCTGAAGACGCTCGTCGACCTGTCGTCCATCCGCCCGCTCAAGGTCGTCGTGGACGCGGGCAACGGCATGGGCGGGCACACCGTTCCGCCGGTGTTCGAGGGCCTCCCGATCGACCTGGTGCCGCTGTACTTCGAGCTGGACGGCACGTTCCCCAACCACGAGGCCAACCCGATCGAACCGGAGAACCTGCGCGACCTGCAGGCCGAGGTCCGCAAGACGGGCGCCGACATCGGGCTGGCGTTCGACGGCGACGCCGACCGCTGCTTCGTGGTCGACGAGCGCGGCGAGATCGTCGCCCCGTCCGCGATCACCGCGCTGGTCGCCACGCGGGAGCTGGCCAAGCATCCGGGCTCCTCGATCGTGCACAACCTGATCACCTCGCAGGCCGTCCCGGAGATCGTCGCCGAGCACGGCGGGACGCCCGTCCGGACGCGCGTCGGGCACTCGTTCATCAAGCAGACGATGGCGGAGACGGGCGCGGTGTTCGGCGGCGAGCACTCGGCGCACTTCTACTTCCGCGACTTCTGGTTCGCCGACTCCGGCATGCTGGCGGCGCTGCACGTCCTCGCCGCGCTCGGGCAGCAGGACGAGCCGCTCTCCGGACTGCTCCGCGAGTACACCCGCTATGTGGCGTCCGGCGAGATCAACAGCGAGGTCGCCGACCAGGAGGGCGCGGCCGGGAAGGTCCGGGAGGCCTTCGCCGGACGGCCCGGGGTGGCGATCGACGAACTCGACGGCCTGACGGTCGGCGACAAGGCCGCCGGATGGTGGTTCAATCTGCGGCCGTCCAACACCGAGCCGCTGCTGCGCCTCAACGCGGAGGCGGGCGACGACGCGACCATGGCGGCGATCCGTGACGAGGTCCTGGCCCTGGTCAGGGAGAAATGACCGGCCAGGGAAGTGACTGCTGAGGGAAGTGACGCTGCAATGACGATGAAGCTCGAATCCTGGCTCCTGGAGATCCTCGCCTGCCCCAACTGCGGCGGCGACCTCCGCGCCGATGACGACGCCGCCGAACTGGTGTGCACCGGCTCGTGCGGCTACGCCTACCCCGTCCGCGACGACATCCCCGTCCTGCTCGTCGACGAGGCCAGGACCCCCGCCTCGTGACAGAGGGGCTGGACCCTTCGCGGCTGGAGGACGGGGCGGCGGCCGAGGCGGCCGATCCCGGGGGGATGCTGCGGCAGGTCGCGTCGTCGGCCGCGCAGGTGCGGGAGGCGCAGCGGGCGGCGTCCGAGGCGGGCGTCGCCGGGCTCGCCGAGGACGGCAGGCCCCGCGCGATCGTGGTCGCCGGCATGGGTGGCTCTGGCCTGTCGGGCGACGTCCTCGCCGCCGTGTGCGGGGTGGGCTGCGCGGTCCCGGTGACGACGGTGCGCGGCTACCGGCTGCCCGGCTGGGTGGGCGCCGCCGACCTCGTCGTCGCGGTGTCCTGCTCCGGGGAGACGGAGGAGACCCTTGAGGTCGCCGCCGAGGCCGCTCGCCGCGGATGCAGGCTGCTGTTCGTCGGCGGGGCCGGTTCACCGCTCGCGGGCCTGTCCGACAGAAGCCGCGGGGTGTTCGTCCCCGTGCGGTCGGTGGGGCAGCCGCGGTCGACGCTGTGGGGCCTGACGATCCCGCTGATCCTCGCCGCCCGCTCGCTGGGCCTGGCGGACGTGTCCGACGCCGTGCTGGAGTCCACCGCCGTCCTGCTGGAGGACGTCGCGCACCGGTGCCGTCCGTCCAGCGAGCCGTTCGTCAACCCGGCCAAGCGGATCGCGCTCGATCTGACGGGCGACATGCCGCTGGTGTGGGGGTCGTCCGCGCTCGCCGGGACGGCGGCCTACCGGCTGTGCTGCCAGCTCAACGAGAACGCCAAGTACCCGGGCGTCTTCGGTGAGGTTCCGGAGGCGGACCACAACCAGGTGATGGCGTTCGACGGCTTCTTCGCCCGCGGCGGTTCCCCGGCCGACCCGGACGGGTCGGTGTGGGCGCCGGCCTCCACGCCCGCGGACGACGACCATTTCTTCCGTGACCGCGCCGACGATCCCGAGCACGGCCTGCACCTCGTGCTCATGCGGGACGCGGAGGAGCATCCGCAGGTCCGCAAGCGGTGCGAGGCGTCCGCCGGAATGGCCCGGGACCGGGGTGTGGCGGTGACGGAGATCCGGGCGGAAGGCGAGCATCCGCTGGAAAGAATCGCGAGCCTGATCGCGATGGCGGACTATGTCACGGTTTACTTGGCTATCGCGCTGGGCGTGGACCCCACTCCGGTGCCGGCCATTCAAGAACTCAAAGCGAGGATCTCCCAAAGATGAGTGCTGAGGGCGGAACAAAGGCCATCGTCGCCGCGCTGGCCGCCAACCTCGGGATCGCGGTGTCGAAGTTCGTCGCGTTCGCGTTCACCGGTTCGTCGTCGATGCTCGCCGAGTCGATCCACTCGGTGGCGGACTCGGGGAACCAGGGCCTGCTGCTCCTCGGCCGCAAGCGCTCGGTGCGCGACCGGACGCAGCAGCACCAGTTCGGGTACGGCCGCGAGCGCTACTTCTACGCGTTCGTCGTCGCGGTCGTCCTGTTCACCGTCGGTGCGGCGTTCTCGCTCTACGAGGGCTACCACAAGATCTCCCACCCGGAGGAGGTCAAGTCCGCGGGCTGGGCCTTCGGTGTGCTGACCGTCGCGATCATCATGGAGATCTTCTCGTTCCGCACCGCGATCCAGGAGTCGAACAAGGTCCGCGGCGACCAGTCCTGGTGGGCGTTCATCCGCCGCGCCAAGGCCCCCGAGCTGCCGGTGGTGCTGCTGGAGGACCTCGCCGCCCTCATCGGCCTGGTCCTCGCGCTGTTCGGCGTCTCGATGGCCGTGGCCACCGGTGACGGCGTGTGGGACGGCATCGGCACCGTGGCGATCGGCGTGCTGCTCGCCGGGGTCGCGACGATCCTGGCGATCGAGACCAAGAGCCTGCTGATCGGCGAGGGCGCCGACCCCGACACCGAGCGGCGGATCGTCGAGGCGCTGGAGTCGGTGGACCAGGTCGACCACCTCATGCACATGCGCACCGAGTACATGGGCCCGGAGGCGCTGCTGATCGCCGCCAAGATCGCCGTCAACCACGACGACACGGCCGCGGACGTGGCCCGGGGCATCGACGCGGCCGAGGCGAAGATCCGGGCGACGTGCCCGGAGGCGAAGCTGATCTACCTGGAGCCGGCGCTGAGCGAGCCCTCGACCAAGAGCGTCCCGGCTCCCGCCGACAGCCCGGAGTCGAGCCCGGAGGCGACGAGCGCTAAAAAGACGAGCGCGAAAGAGACGGGCGCGGAAGAGACGGGCGCGGATGAGCCCGGCGCCGAGGCGACGACGCCGGAGAGCCCCGCGTCGTCCTGAAAGAGCAGTCGATCCGAGAGAACATGGGACCCCTCGCCGGGCGGCCGCCGCCGTGCCGGTCGACCCCAGCCCAGGCGAGACCGGCGAGTGCCTCCGAAGAGGCGCGAACCACGGCCGTCCGGCGAGGTGCTCCCATGCCTCCCCGCCCGGACCCCTGAAACCGGGCGGTTCTGGTGTGACCGCGGTGGCCTCGCCGAACCCCCTACGTCGGCTCGGCCACCGTCGCGGTCACGGTTAAGACACTACGTTCGCGCTGCTCTCCGGCACGTCCCCCTCAGGGAGGGAAAGCGCGTGGTACTCCAGGTGGACTCGCGCCGCCCGCATACATCCGCGTGGTGAGGAAAGTGCACGCCCCAGCGGTCACTATTGAAGGGTGACCTCCGACGACAAGGCCCGGACCGGACCCGACCCCGCGGGGTTCGGCCCAGCGCTCGCGCACCACGCGTGGCGGCTGTCCGGCCGGATCGTAGCGGGCGTGGGGCAACTGCTGCTGTGGCTGCTCACCGGCATCGGCGCCCTGCTGCGCCCGCTGGCCGTCCGGCTCGCGGTGCGGCTGAACGGCGGACGCGGCCCGTCCCCCGGCATGCCCGGCGCCGCCGGAGCGCCCGGCGGCCCGGCGGACGTGACGGCGCCGCTGCCCCGGTGGATCAACACGTGGCGGGAGATCGCCGGCTCCTGGTACTTCGCCCCGCTGACCGGCCTCGCCCTCACGATCGCCGCCCTCGGCGAACTGGCGCCGCGCGCCGACTCGCCGATCAGCCTCGCGGCCGGGTTCGCGGTCGCGGCGACGCTCCCGCTGGTCTGGCGCCGCGAGAACCTGCGCCCGGTCGCGGCCGTGGTGCTCGGCGCGGTCGCCGCGAACCTGCTCACCGGCGGGATCCTGCTGATCACCACCGGTTTCGCGGCCCTCTACACGCTCTACGCCCTGGGACGGCAGCTGCCCCGCCAGTCCACCGGCGTCCTCGCGATCGGCAGCGTGGCGACGCTCGCGGTCGTCTATCTGGCGACGGACACGCTGGACGACATCCCGTGGCCGGCCGCGTTCATCGCCGTCCTCGCCGCGATCGGCCTCGGGGACGCGCGGCGCGTCGTGGAGTCGGCCGGGCGGACCGAGGCGGAGGCCGCCGAACGCACCAACGAGACCCTCACCCGGCTCACCGCCGTCCAGCGGGAGCAGGCGGTGATGCGGGAACGCGCCCGCATCGCGCGCGAGCTGCACGACGTCGTCGCGCACTCCGTCTCCATGATCGCGGTGCAGGCGGAGACGGCCCCGTACACGATGGACGACCTGTCGCCGGAGGCCCGCGCCGGCTACACCGAGATCGCCAAGACCGCGCGGGACGCGCTGGTGGAGATGCGGCGGCTGCTCAGCGTCCTGCGCGCGGACGCCGCGCCTGAGCCGGAGGCGGCCAACTCCCCGCAGCCGCGGCTGGACCGGCTGCCCGACCTGATCGAGCAGCACCGCGGCGCCGGCGGCCGCGTCGACCTCGCCGTGCACGGCGACGCGCGTTCGCTGTCCACGACCGTGGAGCTGTCGGCGTACCGGATCGTCCAGGAGGCGCTGACGAACGCCAGGCGGCACGCGCCCGGCGCCGGAGTGCACGTCGACCTGATGTTCCTGCCGGACCGGCTGGCGGTCCGCGTCCGCGACAGCGGGCAGCCGCCCGCGCAGGATCAGGCGGGGCGGGAGGCGTCCGCGCCGACGAGGGTCCTGAACCGCGACGACCCCGCCTCCCGTACCGCGATAGTGGACCCCGCGGGCCGGACGTCCGCGGACCCCGGACGCACCCGGCTGGAGGCGCCGGAGTCCGGTGGCGGACACGGGCTCGTCGGGATGCGGGAACGTGCGACGATGCTGGGCGGACGGTTCTCCGCAGGCCCGGCCGCCGAGGGCGGGTTTCTGGTGGAGGCCGAGCTTCCGCTGACGAGGGAGGGGAATTCGACCCGTGGACACGGTTCCGAGGCGCCCCCGGGCGGCCGCTGACCCCGCCGCCGGAGCGTCGACCGGTGGCGCGTCCACCGGCGGCGCGTCCCCTGCTGTCGTGCCCATCGCCGGCGCGCCCGTCGCCGGCATCCCCTTCTTCACTGAGCCCGTGAGGCGGCAACGGTGATCAATGTGCTGATCGTCGACGACCAGACGATCGTGCGGGCCGGGTTCGCCGCCCTGCTCGCCGCGCAGGACGACATCACGGTCATCGGCGAGGCCGGCGACGGGCGCGAGGCGGTCCGGATCGCCGAACGCAGCCGTCCCGACGTCGTCGTCATGGACATCCGGATGCCCGGCATGGACGGCATCGAGGCCACCCGCCGCATCCTCGCCCTGCCCGGGTCGGAGGGCGTCCGGGTCCTGGTGCTGACGACGTTCGACGTGGACGAGTACGTCTACGAGGCGCTCGCCGTCGGCGCGAGCGGCTTCCTGCTGAAGGACGCGACGGCGGACGAGCTCGTCTCCGCCGTCCGGGTGGTGGCGCGCGGCGACTCGCTGCTCGCCCCGCAGGTCACCGGCCGGCTGATCCGCGAGTTCACCAAGCAGCGGCGCAGCCGGCCGCAGGCGCCCTCGGAGCTGTCGACGCTGACCGCCCGGGAGTCGGAGGTCCTCGTCCTCATCGCGGGCGGGCTGTCCAACGGCGAGATCGCGCAGCGGCTCGTCGTCAGCGAGCACACCGTCAAGACGCACGTGGCGCGGGTCTTCACCAAGCTCGGCCTGCGCGACCGGGCCCAGGCCGTCATGCTCGCCTATGAGTCCGGAGTCGTCGTCCCCGGCGAGAACGCCTGTTGATCGCGGTCCCGGTGCCACCGCGCTCGGGCGACGGCTGAGGCCGTTCGGACGGCCCCTACCGGCGGCGGAGGAGGCGCATGGCCTTCTCCTTCTCGAAGTCGAGCGCGCGGGTGGGCGGCGCGGACAGCCGTCCGATGCGTTCGCCCAGCTCCCGCACGTGCGACTGCACCTGGGGCTCGGCCAGGACGCGCAGCCCGAACGCCAGCTCGGCGGGGCCGATGTCGTAGCGCTTCTCCAGGGCGAGGGCGAGTGCGACGGCCCGCAGCTCGGCGTCGCCGAACTGGCGGTGGCCGCCGCCGCGCCCGCCGCCGGAGTACGCCTCCCGGGTGCTGGGCAGCAGCCCGAGGGCCTCGCGGTAGCGGAGCATGCGGGGCGAGGTGCCGAGCCGCCGGGCGGCCTCCGTGATGCGCATGAGGCCAATTCTGACAAATTTGTGTCAGGAAGTCGCCTCCGGCCGTGCCAGGGGGCGCCCGCCGACCGTAGACTCACGCGTTGACGCCCACGTTCGCACGAGCACGTCCCCACGAGGATTGCGCACCGACCCCGCACCCCGCGGACCCGCCACCACCAAGGGAGCATCGAAAGCATGGACTACAAGGTCGCCGACCTGTCGCTGGCCGATTTCGGGCGCCGGGAGATCCGGCTCGCCGAGCACGAGATGCCGGGCCTCATGGCGGTGCGCAAGGAGTACGCCGCCGCCAAGCCGCTGCGCGGCGCCAGGATCATGGGCTCGCTGCACATGACCATCCAGACCGCCGTGCTGATCGAGACGCTGGTGGAGCTCGGCGCCGACGTCCGCTGGGTGTCCTGCAACATCTTCTCCACCCAGGACCACGCCGCCGCCGCGGTCGTCGTCGGCAAGGACGGCACCGTCGACGACCCGAAGGGCGTCCCGGTGTTCGCGTGGAAGGGCGAGACCCTCGAAGAGTACTGGTGGTGCACCGACCAGGCGCTGCGCTGGCCGGGCGCCGACGGCGGCCCGAACATGATCTTGGACGACGGCGGCGACGCGACCCTGCTCGTCCACAAGGGCGCCGAGTACGAGAAGGCCGGCGCCGTGCCCGCCGCGACCGAGGACGACCCCGAGGAGTGGGGCATCATCCTCGACACCCTCCGCCGCACCATCGACGAGCAGCCGGGCCGCTGGACCGAGACCGCCGCCGCCGTCAAGGGCGTCACGGAGGAGACCACCACCGGCGTCCACCGCCTCTACGAGATGGCGAAGGCCGGCACGCTCGCGTTCCCGGCGATCAACGTCAACGACTCGGTCACCAAGTCGAAGTTCGACAACAAGTACGGCTGCCGGCACTCGGTGATCGACGGCCTGAACCGCGCCACCGACGTCCTGATCGGCGGCAAGGTCGCGGTCGTGTGCGGCTACGGCGACGTCGGCAAGGGCTGCGCGGACGCGCTCCGCGGCCAGGGCGCCCGCGTGATCGTCACCGAGATCGACCCGATCTGCGCGCTGCAGGCGGCGATGGACGGCTTCCAGGTCACCACCCTGGACGACGTCGTCGACATCGCCGACATCTTCGTGACGACCACCGGCAACTTCAACATCATCACGGCCGAGCACATGGGCCGGATGAAGCACCAGGCGATCGTGTCCAACATCGGGCACTTCGACAACGAGATCGACATGGCGGGCCTCGCCAAGACCCCCGGCATCGAGAAGATCGAGATCAAGCCGCAGGTCGCCGAGTGGCGCTTCGAGGACGGCCACTCCATCCTCGTCCTGGCCGAGGGCCGGCTGATGAACCTGGGCTGCGCCACCGGGCACCCGTCGTTCGTGATGTCCAACTCGTTCACCAACCAGGTCATCGCCCAGATCGAGCTGTTCACCAAGACCGACGAGTACCCGATCGACGTGTACGTCCTGCCGAAGCACCTGGACGAGAAGGTCGCCCGCCTCCACCTGGACGCGCTCGGCGTCAAGCTCACCGAGCTGACCAAGGAGCAGGCCGCCTACATCGGCGTCCACGTCGAAGGCCCCTACAAGCCCGACCACTACCGTTATTAGAATCCGGTGGTTTCGGACCGCCGCACGGCCCCGTCGGCCGTGCGGCGGTTCGCGCCTTGAGGGGTGTTGATGAGCGATATCGCGGATGCTTCGCTGGCGTATGAGGGCGTCAAGCGGATCGAGTGGGCCGACCGGAGCATGCCCGTCCTGCGGCAGATCCGGGAACGGTTCGCCGGCGAACGTCCCCTGGACGGGCTGAAGATCGCGGCGTGCATGCACATCACCACCGAGACCGCCGGGCTGATCCGCACCCTCCAGGCGGGCGGCGCGAGCGTCGCGCTCGCCGCGTCCAACCCGCTGTCCACCCAGGACGACACGGCCGCCGCGCTCGTCCAGGAGTACGGGGCGGAGGTCTTCGCGCGGGCGGGCATCGACCGTGAGGGCTACTACGCCCACATCCACCAGGCGTTGGAGACCGCGCCCGACTTCGTCCTGGACGACGGCTGCGATCTGGTCAACACGCTGCACATCGACCGAACCGACCTGCTCGGCACGGTCAAGGCGGGGTGCGAGCAGACGACGACGGGTGTCATCCGCCTGCACCAGATGGCCTTTGAAGGCGCGCTCCGCTTCCCCATGGTCGCGGTCAACGACACCGACACCAAGCACATGTTCGACAACCGGTACGGCACCGGCCAGTCGACCCTGGACGGCATCATCCGCGCGACGAACACGCTCCTGGCCGGCAAGACGATCGTCATCGCGGGGTTCGGCTACTGCGGCCGGGGCCTCGCCGAGCGGGCACGCGGCTTGGGGGCCCGTGTGGTCGTCACCGAGATCGACCCGGTCAAGGCACTGGACGCGGCCTTGCAGGGCTTCTCCGTCCAGCCCATGGCGCAGGCGGCCGCCGACGGCGACGTGTTCATCACGGTCACGGGCAACCGTGATGTGGTGAACGGTGAGCACCTCGCGGTGATGAAGGACGGCGCGATCCTCGCGAACTCCGGGCATTTCGACGTCGAGATCGACGTCCGCGCCCTGGCCGAGATGGCCGTGGAGGTCCACCGGGGCGTGCGTCCGCAGGCCGACGAGTACGTCCTGGCCGACGGCCGCCGCCTCGTCCTCCTCGCCGAGGGGCGCCTGGTCAACCTGGCCGCCGCCGAGGGCCATCCGGCCGCCGTGATGGACATGTCGTTCGCCGACCAGGCCCTCACGTGCGCGTGGCTCGCGACCGCCCACTCGACCCTGGCCCCGGCCGTCCACGACGTCCCGAAGGAGATCGACACGGAGGTGGCGCGCCTCAAGCTGGCGTCGATGTCCATCTCCATCGACCTGCTGACCAAAGACCAGGAGGACTATCTGCACTCCTGGCGCATCGGGTCCTGAGCCGTGCCCGCAGGCACCTACCTCCACCTGGACGAGGAGCTTGAAGAGCGGTTCCAGTGCGCTCCGGGCCCCGGCGGCTGGCGCTACACGTCCCAGCGTACGGACGGGGTCCGCGTGGACCTGGTCGTGGACGCGCGCTGGCGCCAGATCCGCCTCGAACTCGTCACGCCGACATGGTGGCTCCGCGGCGGCGTCACCGGCCCCGAGGTCGCCTGGGTACGCGCGGCCGGTGAGGCGGGAACCGAGCACACCGAACGGGCGGCCGGCTTCATGGCCGACTCGCCCGGTTTCCTCATCGCGGTCGCGCGCTCTCTGGACCTGGACGAGGGCGCGGAGACGGACGTCCGCCTCGTCCGGTTCAGCGGCCCGTCCCTTGCGCCGCTGACGGCGACCTGGCGATGGCATCGGGCCGGAACGTCAACCTACGAAACCGACACTGAACCGCTTCCGGTCTCGCAGTACGACGTCACGGACTTGTCCACAGGCGAAATCGAAACGGTGCACGTCGCCGGCGACGTCGTCCTGGCAGCCCCCGGCATAGAACTCACCGCCCTGGAATCCCGGCCCAACCTCCTCACCTAGCGCGAGACCGCACGGCGACGCGCGGGTCCAGCCCCCGTCACGGAACGATCAACAAGCTGCTCTGGTATGCGCTTGCCGATACCGTCTCAATTCTCGCCATGATCAGGAGGTCGCGGACGTGTACGGCCGAGCACCGGACCGGCAGGGGCAGCCGCCGCTTCCCGTCCCCCCACCGGGCGCCCCAGCCCCTCCGTCCGCCAAGAAGCCGCCGAAGCTCGTGCTGCTGTGCGTGGGCGTCGTGGCCGCGCTCCTGGTGGCGGCCCTCGGCGTCTCGATGTTCAAGGACATCGGTGAGACGACGGGTCCGCTCAAGGCCGAGCAGTGCGTCGACACCGGCTTCGGGACGGACGCCGGCAACAAGATTCCGGCCAGTCGACGCGTGCCCTGCGGCGACTCCGAGGCCAAGGCCAAGGTTCTCAAGATCACGGGTGAGGGGGAGGCCTCCGCCTTCGGGTTCGGCACGCGGGCCGAGCCGGACTGCCCCGCCGGAACCGACGGCATCACCAACGTCACGCTCAAGACCGGTGACAAGCACTACTTCGAGGCGTGCGTCCGCAACGTCAAGGGCCCGCATCCGGGCGACCCGGGCGCGGGCGGCGCGCTGCTCTCCGCCGGCGACTGCGTCAGCGGCGGCTCCGTCGGCTTCGGCAAGGAGACGCCCTGCTCCGGCTCGACGTGGTACGGCAAGGTGATCGCCCGGGTCGACGCGGAGCGGTCCTGCCCGGCGAAGACGCTGGAGACGATGCGGATGCGGTCCTTCGGCGGCGGGAAGGTCACCCGCCCGGTCCTGTGCCTCGGTGCGGGCGGCGGCGTCCTGGCCGCCGGCGACTGCATCGGCGACCCCTCCTTCAAGATCGGCGGCCCGGAGAAGGCCGACTGCGGGAGCACCCAGGCCGTCGCCAAGGTCGTCGGCCGCGTGGCGGCCGAGAAGGAGTGCCCCGCCGAGGCCACCCATGTCATGACGAGCGACGGCGCCTACCTGCCGGTGCTGTGCATGAAGAAGCTGCGCCCCACAGTGACCGAGAAACTCCGTTCCCTGGGCGACTGACCCGCCGATCGGCCGGGTGAGGGCGCGGCTTTCACATCCGTCCACCGCCCGGCTGAAACCCGGCGCCGGCGACGTCGGCCCAGTCCGGCGTCCAGGTGCCGGTGCCGCGATGGCCGCGCCGCGCGGAGCCGAGGTGGTCGCGGAGTGCGGTGAGCGCCGGGTGCGGGTTGTCGCCGCGCCAGATCAGCGAGTGCGGGTAAACCGGTGTCGGGTCATGGACGGTCACGCGCCGCAGGTCGTAGTCGGCGGGCCACAGCAGCCGGGTCTGCTCGCCGACGAGGGTCGCCACGTCCGGAGAGTCGGCGATCACGTCCAGGAGGGGCTCGGTGTTGAAGCCGGGTCCGATGCGATCGATGGTGAGCCCGAACGCGGCGGCGAGTTCGCCGTAGTAGGAGGCCCACTCGGTTCCGGGGACGAGGCCGGGCATCCAGATCCGGTGACCGGCGAGCCCGGCGGGCGTGACCGCACCGGCCGCCGCGAGCGGATGGGCGGCCCCGGTGAGGAGCTGGATCGGCTCATCGTGGACCCGCGCGGTCTCGACGCCGCGGGGGAGGAGCCGCGCGGGCAGGGCGACGGCGCGGAAGGACGCGTCGATGGTCCCCGCCCGGACGGCCGCGATCGCCGCGCCGGCGTCGAAGAGGGTCACGACCTCGAGTTCGATGTCCGGATGCGCGCGGTGGAAGCCGCGGAGCAGACCCGCCGGCGCGAGCTGCCGCCCGATCACGTCGACGCGCAGCGCGCGGCGGCCGGGCCGCACGGACGCGGCCGCCCGCTCCTCGGCGCGCAGGAGGTCGCGGGCGTGCGGGAGGAACGCCTGCCCGTCGACGGTGAGCCCGGCCCCGCGCGCGGTGCGGGTGAACAGCCGCACGCCGAGGTCCTTCTCCAGCACGGCGATCCGCTTGGAGACGGCCTGCTGGGTGATCGACAGATCCGCGGCGGCCTCCTGGAAGCGGCCCGCGTCCGCGACGGCGACGAACGTGCGGACGGCGTCGAGATTCACGAGGCAGAACCCTAGACCCACAACGAACCGTTGTAGCTCGCCGTCGACCAAGTTGTTTGATCACGGGAAGCCCCGCTGGCTACGGTCACGTCGGTCAACGTGAAGTTGGCGGGGGACGGCGGGGGACGGCGGGGGACGGCGGGGGGCGCGGGGCAAGGTGGTCACACGGTCGCTGGGCCGGCCCTTCGGGTGGCTCTGGACGGCCTACGCGGCCAGCACGCTCGGCACCTGGTTCGCGCTCGACGCGTTCCCCCTGATCGCGATCCTGGTGCTGGACGCCGGCCCGGCCGAGGTGTCCCTGCTGTCGGCCGCGGGCCTGGCGGCGGGCGCGGCGGTCGCGGTGCTGCTCGGCCCCTGGGTGGAGTTCAGCCGCAAACGGCCCGTGATGATCGCGATGGACCTGACCCGGTTCGCGGCGCTGCTGAGCGTCCCCGCGGCGTTCGCGCTCGGCCGGCTCACCCTCGTCCAGCTCCTGGTCGTGTCCGTGATCGTCGCCGCGGCGGGCATCGCCTTCAGGGCGGCGAGCGGGGCGTTCCTGAAAGCGCTCGTCCCACCCGGCGACCTGCTCGTCGCGAACGGCCGGTTCGAGTCCACGACCTGGACCGCCACCATGCTGGGACCACCGCTCGGCGGGGCCGCGATCGGCCTGTTCGGCCCGGTGACGACCGTTCTGGCCGACGCGGCCAGCTACCTGCTGTCCGCCGCGGCCGTCCGCGCGATCGGCGGGAAGGAGCCACGTCCCACCCGAACCGGCGCGCCCCGGTTCCGGGCCGGCGACCTGCTCGAAGGATGGCGGTACATCCTGACCCACCCGGCGCTGCGCCCGCTGCTGTTCAACACGATCCTGGTCAACGGCCTGATCCTCGCGACCGCGCCGCTGCTGGCCGTCCTCATGCTCGGACGCCTCGGTTTCACCCCGTGGCAGTACGGCCTGGCGTTCGGCGCCCCCTGCATCGGCGGCCTCATCGGCTCACGGCTGGCTCCCCGGCTCGTCACGCGGTTCGATCAGCGCAAGGTCATGCTCACGGCCGGCGCAGTGCGCGCATGCTGGCTGCTCGGACTGGTCTTCGTCCACCCCGGCGCCACCGGCCTCGTGCTCGTCGTCATCGTCGAACTCGGCCTGATCACCAGCGTGGGCGTGTTCAACCCGCTGTACGCCACCTACCGCCTGCAGCAGACCGCGACGGACCGGGTCGCCCGCACCCTGGCCGCATGGTCGGTCACCAACAACGCCACTGCCGCGGCCCTGACCGCACTCTGGGGCCTGCTGGCCGCCGTCACCACCCCCCGCACCGCGATCGCGATGGCCGGCCTCCTCCTTCTGGCAACCCCCCTCCTGCTGCCCCGCCGCTGATGGACGACGGACCGCCGGCCGGGTTCGGTAGGGAACCGTTGGCCTTGGGTGACCGGCCCTTGCCCTGCGGCGGGAAGGCCCTCTGGTGTGGGGGAGTGGTTCGGGCGGGAGATCGCCGACACGGGGCGGCTCCGGCTGTTCTTTTTCTTCGTGGCGTTCATCGCCGGGTTCCTGTTCATCCGGTTCAGCGTGCGGATGATCCGGCGGCAGGTGCGGTGGTGGCCGGGGAACTTCACGCCGGGCGGGCAGCACGTCCATCACGTGGTGTTCGGCCTGGTGTTCATGTGCGTCGGCGGCGTCGGCGGGCTGGCCGTCGAGGACGGGTCGTCCGGGTGGGCGGCGGTGTCCGCGGCGGTCTTCGGGGTCGGTACGGCCCTGGTGCTGGACGAGTTCGCACTGGTGCTCTACCTGCAGGACGTCTACTGGAGCGAGCAGGGCAGGCTGTCGGTCGAGGTCGTGTTCATCACGATCGCTCTATGCGGGCTCCTGCTGCTGGGCCTGCGGCCGTTGGGAGTGCACGACCTCGCGGGGGACGGGTTGTGGAGCGTCGTGCTCGTTCTCCTGCTCGATGCGTGCGTGGCCGTCATCGCCCTGCTCAAGGGCAAGATCTGGACGGGGGTCATCGGACTGTTCGTCGGGGTGATCGCGCTGGTCGGGGCCGTCCGGCTGGCACGGCCGGACTCGATCTGGGCGCGGCACCGGTACTCGCCGGACTCGCGGAAGGAGCGGCGCTCGCGGATCCGCGAACGCCGGTACCGGCTGCCCGTGCAGCGGCTCGGTGACCGGCTGAGCGATCTCGTCGCCGGACGCCCGTCCGCCAAATAGGGAAAACCGGGGGACCACGGCCACCGATCAGTACGGGGACGGGCCGCCGAACATTTCGCTGAGGCGCGGTGCCAGCTCGAAGTCGCCGCGTAGTTCCAGGCGGCCGTCCATGAGCAGGGACGCGGGATTCGCGTCGCCCGCCAGGGTTCGCAGGAAGTCGGCCGTCGACATCGTGAGGGTGAGGGCCGGGTCCTTCGCGTGGCCCGGGCGAGCGCGGGCTCGGGTCTCGCCGATTTCGAGCGCCCAGGTGGTCTCACCGCCCGTGCGGGTCAGGCGGAATTCCAGTTCGCCGGTGAAACCGCCCGATGCGGACGGGTCGTAGGCGCGGGCCATGCCGGCGAAGAAGAGGCGTTGGGCGTTCGGGCCGAAACGACGTTCGATCTGCGCGTCGGTCCGGTCGTGGACGAGTTTGTAGAAGCCCTGCCTGAACCGCCTGCGGCTCGCGGCGCGAATGTCGGCGGCGACGGGGCGCCGGGCCCGGGACGAGCGGTGCGCGCGGGCGACTTCCGCGTCCTCGTCGATGCGGTATCCGGGCGGCGTCGTCCGGGCCGGTTTCCGGCGGGCGAGGGCGGCCTCGATGGCGGGCGCGAGCCGTTCGGCCTTGGCGGCTTCGCGTTCGCCGCGGCCTTCGGTGAAGTGCGGCAGGACGGCCTTCCCGAACAGTTCGAGGGTCTCGCAGATGTGCTCGTGTTCGTTCGGGCCCGCCTGGAGGACGAAGGAGATCTGGTCGACGCCGACCGATTCGTAGCGCCGGATCAGCTCGATGACCTGCTCCGGTGTGCCGACGGCGCCGCGCAGCGAACCGACGTTGACGTTGAGGGTCTCGGCGTTGGCGATGATCTGCTCGCGGGAGAAGCCGCGGGAGTCCCGCCGTTCCAGGAACTCCTGCCAGACGTCGGTACGGCCGGGATCGTGCGGTGTGTTGCCGTAATAGTGCGCGAGGGCGAACGCGAAGAAATGCGCCCCGTCGATGCCGCGGTCGATGGCGGTGGCCTCGTCCTCGTGCAGCATCATCGGCAGGACGACGGTCACGTTCGGATTCACCGCGAAGCCCGCCGGGACGCATTCGTCCGAGGCGAGGATGCGGTAGTACTCGTCGACGTATTCGCCCGCGTCCTCGGGTTCCACGAAGGAGAACGAGAGGGCGCCCATGCCGTTGCGGGCGGCGAACTGGATGGTCTCGCGGCGTGAGCACGCCACCCAGAGCGGCGGGTGGGGTTTCTGGACGGTCTTCGGCAGGACGTTCCGGGGCGGCATCTGAATGTCGGGGGAGTTCCACCCGGCGAACGGCTCCTCGACGAACATGCGGGTGATGGCGTCGATCGCGTCCTGCCATTGGGCGCGTTTGTCGGTGCGGCGCACGCCGAATCCGCCCAGTTCCGCGCTCGAACTGGACTCGCCCGTCCCGAAGTCCACGCGGCCGTTCGAGACGAGGTCGAGCGTCGCAATGCGTTCGGCGATGCGGGCGGGATGGTCGACGGCGGGCGGCAACTGCACGATGCCGTGCCCGAGCCGCACACGCTTGGTCCGCTGAGACGCGGCGGCGAGGAACACTTCCGGCGCCGACGAATGGGAGTACTCCTCCAGAAAGTGGTGTTCCACCGCCCATATGTAGTCGAAGCCGACCCGGTCGGCGATCTCCACCTGGTCCAGGGCGTCCTGGTAGAGCTTCAGTTCCTGACCGTCACTCCACGGCCTGGGCAACTGGTGCTCGTAGAAGAGGGAGAACCGCATCGCAACCACCTCCTGGTACGAGACCAGGTTCGGCGGCCCTCGTCACCCGGTCGCGCTTGTCACCCGGTCGCCTCCGGGTCAGCCTCACCCCGATTGGACGCCACGTCAACGAGCACGGCCGGTCGGGAAGGCGGCGCACCTGTCTTGCGCTGCTGTTCGACGTTCCGCCGACCAAGCGTTCGCTTGACGGGGTGGGTATCGGGGCGGCACCGTGAACCGGACGTAGACGGCGGGAGGAGGCGCATGGCGCCGCTGGACGGACTCCGGGTCCTGGACCTGACGATGTGGCGGCCCGGCCCGTACGCCACCCAGCTGCTCGCCCAGCTCGGCGCGGACGTGATCAAGGTGGAGCCGCCGGGCGGGGAGCCGATGCGGATGTTCCGGGATCACTTCGACGTCCTCAACCGGCACAAGCGCAGCATGGTGCTCGACCTGAAGTCCGAGGTCGGGCTCGCGCGGTGCCGGGAGCTGGCCGGGGACGCCGAGGTCTTCGTCGAGGGCTTCAGGCCCGGTGTCGCCGACCGGCTCGGGGTGGGGCACGGCGTGCTGCGGGAGCTCAACCCGGGCCTCGTCTACTGCTCCGTTTCCGGGTACGGCGCCGAAGGGCCGCTGGCGGACGTCCCCGGACATGACATCAACTACCGCGCGTACGCCGCCGCGATGCCGCCCGACGCCGTGTCCCCGGAGGCGGACGAGCTGCCCATCGCGGACATGTCCGCCGCGACGATGGCCGCGTTCGCGATCACCGCGGCCTGCCTGAAGGCGCGGGCCACCGGCGTCGGCGACCGGATCGACCTCGGGATGGCGGACGTCCTGGCCCACTGGGTCGGCACCGTCCCGGAGGCGACCCGGCGGTCGGGGGCCGGGCCCGTGCCCGGTTACGGCGTGTACCCGGCGAAGGACGGCCGGAAGATCACGCTGGGGGTCGTCTCGGAGGACCGGCTGTGGGCCGCGACCTGCCGCGCCCTCGGGATCGGCGAGCACGCGGACGTCCCGTTCGCCGAGCGGCTGGGCAGGATCGGGGAGCTGGACGCGGCCGTGACCGCGGCGGTCGGGAAGCTCACCGGGGCGGAGGCGATCGAGCGCCTGACCGAGGCCGGCGCGCCGGTCGCGCCCGTGCTGTCCCGCGCCGAGATGCTCGGCCTCGGCCACTTCGCGCAGCGGCGGATCCAGGCCGAGGGACCGGTGCGGACGACCGTGCACCCGCCGCTTCCCGAAGGGCCGGTCGCGGAACTTGACGAGCATCGCGGGCAGGGCTGGGGGCGTCTCACGGACTGATACTCGGGTGGGAATGTCCGATCTGGGTGGCATGCTTGTGACGTGAGTCCACGTGTGATGAGTCCCGTCCTGGTCGGCCGGTCGGCCGAGCTGGGGGAACTGGAGGACGCGCTCGCCGGGGCACCCGGGGCCGTGCTCATCGGCGGCGACGCCGGGCTCGGCAAGACGCGCCTGATCCGCGAGTTCACGCGGTCCGTGGAGGGCGCGGCCGGCGGCGGACGCGCCACGGTGCTCACCGGCGGCTGCCTGGAGCTCGGCTCCGACGGCCTGCCGTTCGCGCCGTTCACGACCGTCCTGCGGGGGCTCGTCCGCGACATCGGCATCGACGGCGTCGCGGGGCTCGTGCCGCGCGGTGACACCGGCGGCCTCGCCCGGCTGCTGCCCGAGTTCGGGGAGCCGGAGTACGACGCCGCCACCGGTGAGGAGCGGGCACGCCTGTTCGAGGTCATGCTGACGCTGCTGGAGCGGCTCGCCGAACGCGCCCCGGTCGTGCTGGTCATCGAGGACGCCCACTGGGCCGACCGCTCCACCCGCGACCTGCTGGCCTTCCTGATCCGCAACCTCGGCGTCGCGCCGGTGCTGATCGTCGTCACGTACCGGTCGGACGAGCTGCACCGCACCCATCCGCTGCGTCCGCTGCTCGCCGGGCTGGAGCGGGTCGAACGCGTCCGGCGGACGGAGATCGCGCCGCTGTCCCGCGCCGACGTCGCCGCGCTCGTGGCCGAGCTCCTCGGCGACGAGCACCGCCGGGTCCCGCCCGGCCTCGTCGAGCGGATCGCCGCCCGCAGCGAGGGCAACCCGCTGTTCATCGAGGCCCTGCTCGACGACGACGGCACGCTGGCGTGCGAGCTTCCCGAGTCGCTGCGCGACCTGCTGCTGGCCGGCGTCCAGCGGCTCCCCGAGGAGACGCAGGACGTCCTGCGCGACGCCAGCGGCCGCGGCACCCGCATCGACCACGCGCTGCTGGCCGCCGTCACCGGGCTAGAGGACGCCGAGCTGACCCGGGTGCTCCGCCCCGCCGTCGCCGCCAACGTGCTGGTCGTGGACGGCGACGGCTACGCGTTCCGGCACGCCCTGATCCGCGAGGCCGTCCACGACGATCTGCTGCCGGGCGAGCACACGCGGCTCCACCGGCGCTATGCCGAAGCCCTGGAGGGCGACCCGGCGCTCGTCCCGTCCGGGCGGCTCTGGGGCGAGCTGAGCTATCACTGGAAGGCCGCCAACGACAGTACGTGGGCGCTGGTCGCGTCCTGGCGCGCCGCCGCCCAGGCGCGCAAGGCCCTCGCCCACGCCGAGTGCCTGACGATGCTGTCGCGCGTCCTCGAACTGTGGGACCAGGTTCCGGACGCGGCGGAACGCATCGACGCCGACCACGTCACGGTCCTGGAGCAGGCCGCGTCCGCCGCCGACCAGGCCGGCGAGTACGACCGCGGCATCAAGCTCGTCACCGCGGCGCTCCGCGAAGCCGAAGCCGAAGCGGCCGATGCCGTGCCGGAGGGCGGGGCCGGCCCGCGTGACCCGGCCCGTGCGGCGGTGCTGCTGGTGCTGCGCGGCCGCATGCGCAACCAGATGGCGCGACCGGGCTTCGTCGACGACCTGCGGGCCGCGGTGGCGCTGCTGCCGCCCGACCCTCCCACCGCCCTGCGCGCCCGGGCGCTGGCCACGCTGGGGAACTACGTCCGCCTCACCAGCGACATCGGTGAGGCCCGCAAGGCGGCGGCCGAGTCCCTGGCCATCGCCCGGGCCCTCGGCGATCCCATCACCGAGGCGGAGGCGCTGATCACACAGTTCTGCGCCGACGTCGACTACGACAACGAGGCCGACCTCGACGAGGCCGGGCGGACGGCCGCGGGCAGCGGCGACCACCAGGTGCTGCTCCGGTACTACGTGATCAAGACGCATTTCCTGGAGGGCGCCGGCCGGCACGAGGAGGCCGCGGCCGTCGCCGGACGCGGCATCGAACTCGCCCGCGAGCACGGCGTGGCCCGCACCCAGGGGACGTTCCTGTCCATCAACCGGGCCGAGCCGCTCGTCTCGCTCGGCCGGTGGGACGAGGCCGTCACCGTGCTGAACCACGCCCTGGAGCAGGACCCCGCGGTGACGACCCGCACGTCGCTGCTCGTCCTGTCCGGCTGGATGGCGCTGTCGCGCGGGGACCTCGCCACCGCGAGGGAGCGGCTGATCACGTCCCGCGACATCATGAACCTCAAGATGAAGTGGCTGAAGACGCAGGACTACTTCGCCACGCTCTGGCTCGAGGCGAACGTGGCGCTCGCCGAAGGACGCCCCGACGCCGCCCTGGACGCGATTCGTCCCGTCCTCGATCACGTGGGCCTGCCCGACGACGCCCGCTACGCCTGGCCGGCGCTGGTCACCGGCGCGGCGGCCTGCGCGGAGCTGGGCCCCGCCGCCGCGGGCGACCTGCGGCGGATCGAGGAACGCGCTGCCGGCCTCGACGTCAAGGGCCCTCTCCAGCGGGCGCACTGCCTCACGTTCAGCGCCGAACTGGCCCGCGCACGCGGCGTTCTCGACCTTGCCGCCTGGGAGGAGTCCGCGGCGGCATGGGAGGGGCTCGGCAACCCGTACTACCGGGCGCGTGCGCTGTTCCACGCTGCGGAGGCCGCGCTGGCGTGCGGCGACCACGAGCCGGCGGCGTCCATGCTGCGGACGGCGGCGGAACTGGCGGACGGGCTCGGCGCCGCCCCGCTGGGCGAACGCGTCGCGGACCTGCTGCGCCGCACCCGCACGCCGCGCGGCGCCGAGACGTCCGCGCCGCTCGGGCTGACGCCGCGCGAGTACGAGGTGCTGCGCCTGGTCGCGGAGGGCCGCAGCAACCGCGACATCGCCGAGGCGCTGTTCATCTCGGTGAAGACCGCCAGCGTGCACGTCTCCAACATCCTCGGGAAGCTGGACGTGGCGAGCCGCGGCGAGGCCGCCGCGACCGCGCACCGCCTGGCGCTGTTCGCCGCCCCCGCCGGACGTGACCCCGCCGGACGTGCCGCCCAGAACGGGCGGGGCGCCGCTTCGGTGATGTGATTCGGTGGCGGGGATCTCCCCTCCGCAGGACCCCCGCCCCCGAACCGTCGGACCACACGGGAACTTCGTGGCCGGCCTTCGCGGCCCCGGCCCGCGGAAGCAGGCGGTGCTTCTCCGCCCGGAGAGGCGGCCCGGGACCGTTCCGGCCAAAGCCCAGTGTCGTGGTCGAGGGCCGCGGAAACCGGAAGACATACCGATCTCCGGTACAGGAAAAAAGGCGACGGGGACGGGTCACGTTCCGTGACCCGTCCCCGTCCGCGTTCTGGCCGAAAGAGGCGGCCGTGTCAGCGGGGGACGCGGGCGACGCAGAACACCGTCTGCCCGAACGGCGGCTTGACCACGCGCTCGATGGTGCGGGTGAGCGGCACGACCGTCCGGTCGTAGATCTTGACGAGCTTCGGGTCGGGGTAGCCGGCGCCGCCGCGGCGGACCGCGAACCACCAGGCGATCCCGCCGAGGAAGTTGATCGGCTTGAGCACCTCGGGGACGAGCCCCGCCTCCCGGACGGACGCCTCCAGCGTCGCCGGGGTGTACCGGGTGACGTGCCCGACCTTGCGGTCGAAGTCCCCGTACAGCTGCATGTAGCCGGGCACCCAGATGACGATCCGGCCGCCGGGCTCGGTGACGGAGGCGAGGTCGCGCAGCGCCTGGACGTCGTCCTTGATGTGCTCCAGGACGTTCATCATCACGACGGTGTCGACCTTGCGCCGGATCTCGATGTCGGCGGGCAGCGCCAGGTCGATGACCTCGACGTCGCCGTCGCCGTCGTAGCGCTTGCGCAGCTCACCGACGCAGTAAGGGTCGTTGTCGCTGACGACGAGGTAGTCGAGGCGTCCGGCGAACTGCTCGGAGAAGTGCCCGAGACCCGAGCCGACCTCCAGCATGGACCGCCCGACGTGCGGGGCGACGGTCTCGTACTCGTACTTGCGGTAGTTGCGGGCCTCGTCCCCGCCCAGATGGTTCTCCAGCGCCCCTTCCCCGGCGGCGGGCTGGACGACGTCCCCGCCCGCGTCGTCACCCGCGGCGGGCGCGGCGGCCGGGCCGGAGGGCCGCTTCTGCCGGCTGCCGACGAGGTTGAGGAGGGTGCCTGCGATGGACTTCTTCTGACCAGGTGACTGCATACTTCCCGCTCGCTGGGTGCGTTGGCGCTGTGCGTTGGCGCTCGGATTCTCGTTCGCCGGACCGGATGACCTGATCCGCTCGGGACGGTCCGATCTCAGGCGCGAAGATCGGGCCAGTCTACCCAGCCGCGGGTGCCGCGCGCCCGGCAGTGACCGAACATCCGTGCGCCGCGCGGCGTGCGCACGCCGTACGCGCGGCCGCCGCCCGGTGTGTCGCCCCGGCCGGCGGGACGGCGTGTTCCCGCTGGTCAGCCGATGGTGCGGTGGACGTCCTCCTTCTCGCTCGCACCCGGTTCGGACGGTGCGATCCACGGCCCCGGAATGGACGGGTCGAGGACGCCTTCCTCCACCCAGGCGAAGTCGCCCGCGAGGACGGCCCGGGCGAGCTTCACGTCCATCGCGTCGGTGTTGCGCCACAGCCCGTCGAACAGTTCGTCGACGCGGACGCGCGACTGCCGGCAGAACGCGTCCGCGAGCAGCACGGCCGACGGGCCGGGCGCCGTGGCGGGGCCCGCGCCGTCCCGTCCGGAGCTGCCGAGCGGGCCGTCGGCCGACGAGTCGGCGTGCGCGCGGACGCACACCGCGCTCATCGCGTACAGCTCGGCGCCGATGTCGACCATCCGGCCGAGGAAGCCCTGCCGCTGCTCCAGGCCGCCCTGCCAGCGCCCGGCCGCGTAGAAGATCGAACGGGCCAGCTTGCGGGACGCCCGCTCGACGTACCGCAGGTGCTTGGCCAGCGTCCCGAACTCGGCGTAGGACTTCGGGCGCTGCCCGGCCCCGGTGACCAGCGTCGGCAGCCAGCGCGCGTAGAACCCGCCCGCCTTCGCCGCCGCCCGCGCCTTCTGCCCGGTGGACGCGTCCGGATCGATGATGTCGCCGGCGACCGACAGGTGCGCGTCCACCGCCTCGCGGGCGATCAGCAGATGCATGATCTCGGTGGAGCCCTCGAAGATCCGGTTGATGCGCAGGTCGCGCAGGATCTGCTCGGCGGGCACGCCGCGTTCGCCGCGCGCCGCGAGCGACTCGGCCGTCTCGTAGCCGCGGCCGCCGCGGATCTGGATCAGCTCGTCCGCGGCGCGGCACGCCATCTCCGACGACCACAGCTTCGCCAGCGCCGCCTCGATCCGGATGTCGTTGCGCTCGTCGTCGGCGAGCTGGCTGGACAGGTCGAGCATCGCCTCCATCGCGTACGCGGTCGCCGCGATGAACGCGATCTTGCGGGACACGGCCTCGTGCTCGCCGACGGGCCGGCCCCACTGCACCCGCTCCTTCGACCATTCCCGGGCGATCCGGGCGGCCCATTTGCCGCTCGCCGCGCAGATCGCCGGCAGTGACAGCCGGCCGGTGTTGAGCGTGGTCAGCGCGACCTTCAGGCCGGCGCCCTCCTTGCCGATGAGGTTCGCCTTCGGGACGCGGACGTCGTGGAACCGCGTGACGCCGTTCTCGATGCCGCGCAGCCCCATGAACGCGTTGCGGTTCTCCACGGTGATGCCGGGCGCGGACATGTCCACGACGAACGCGGAGATGCCGCCCCGGTGCCCCTCCGATTTCGGGACGCGCGCCATGACGACGACGAGGTCGGCGATGACGCCGTTGGTCGTCCACAGCTTGACGCCGTTGAGGACGTAGTCGTCCCCGTCGGGGACGGCGGTGGCGCGCAGCCGGGCCGGGTCGGAGCCGACGTCGGGCTCGGTGAGCAGGAACGCGCTGATCTGCTTGGCGCACCGCGGCAGCCATGTCTCGATCTGCTCCGGCGTCCCGAACAGCTTGACCGGCTGCGGGACGCCGATGGACTGGTGCGCCGACAGCAGCGCGCCGAGGGCGGGGCTGACCGACCCGACGATCATCAGGGCGCGGCCGTAGTACAGCTGGCTGAGCCCGAGCCCGCCGTACTTCTCCGGGATCTTCATGCCGAGCGCGCCGAGTTCGCGCAGGCCCTTGATGACGTCGTCGGGGATGCGCGACTCCCGCTCGATGAGCGCCGCGTCGATCTCGGTGGCGCAGAACTCGGTGAGCCGCGCGAGGAACTCCTCGCCCTTGCGGCGGGCCTCTCCGCCGGGACGGGGATGCGGGTGGATGAGGTCGAGGCGGAAGTCGCCGAGGAAGAGCTGCTTGCCGAAGCTCGGCAGCCGCCATTCCGTCTCGCGCGCCTCCTCGGCGACCTTCCGGGCGGTGCGCTCGTCGACGTGCGCGTGGCTGCTCTGGCTCATGCGTCCTCCCTCGGGTGGGGACGCCCCCCACGTCCCCGGTTCGGATCCGCTGGTCTCGGGTCCTCGGATGCGACGTGCCGCTGCCCCGAAGTTACTCCCCGGTTGTACCTCTGAGTAGTCCCATGCATGTGATCGCCCTTTCCCGTGGCCGAATCGGGAAACCCTCCCCGGGTGAAGGGAGGAGGTGATCCAATGGACGCGACCGTTGCCGACGGCCTTGACCGGACCGGGCCAGAGGGGTTCGCTGTGGGTGATGGATGAGACACGCAAACCCACTCTCATCGCCTCCGTGCAGCGTGCGCTGCGCCTCATGGAGGTGGTCGCGTCGCACCCGAGCGGCGCGCCCGCCAAGCAGCTCGCCCGCGAGGCCCGGCTCCCCCTCGCCACCACCTACCACCTGCTGCGCACGCTCGCGCACGAGGGCTACGCGACGCGCCTGTCCGACGGTGTCTGGGTGCTGGGCGAGCGGGTCGAGTCCCTGCACGGGCTCAGCAGGACGCAGCAGCTCCTGGCCCGGCTCCGCCCGACCCTGTCGTCGCTGCGGGACGAGCTGGGCGCCGCGACCTACTTCAGCATGCACGTGGACGACGAGATCCGCCTCATCGACATCGCCGACGGCCCGCGCGCACCCCGCGTGGACGTGTGGGTCGGCTTCGAGGACGCCGCGCACGCCACCGCCATCGGCAAGTGCGTGCTGAGCCAGTTCGACGACGAGCGCCGGCGCGACTACCTGTCCCGGCACCCGCTCGTCGACCTGACCCCGCACACCATCACCGACCCCGGACGGCTGTTCCGGTCCCTCGACTCCCCTGGCGGCCTCCAGTACGACCGCGAGGAGTACTCCCTCGGCACCGCCTGCGCCGCCGTCCCGGTCACCGACGCCACCGGCGGCGTCGTCGGGGCGCTCGCCGTCTCCTGCCGCCCCGGCAAGCTCCCCAAGATCGAGAGGTCGGCGCACCGGATGCGCGAGACCGCGGAGCGCATCCAGCGCACGGTCACCCTCACACCCTGATATTCCGCCAGTGAACACTGGCGCATTCGGGGTCGCTGCTTCATAGTGCTCGCATGAGACGTTCACTCGCTTTGGCGGCGGCCGCGGGCGCCGTCCTGCTGGCCCTTCCCGCGACGGCGCACGCCGCTGAGAACGAGGTGCATTCGGTGCCCCTGCCGTTCTTCTGGCCGCGGGCGGAACTCAACGATGTCGCCGCCGACGGCGCCGGCGGCGTATGGATCGCGGGCGGGCAGGGCGCCTACTGCGTGCCGTGGATCGACCACTGCGCCATCTACAGCGCGGGCAACCCGGTCGTCCGGCGCTGGACGGGCTCGTCGTGGCAGGAGTACCCGATCGACGGCTGGACGGGGAACGGCGTGATGGCACGGGTCGAGACGGGGGCCGGTGAGACGTGGGTCGGCGGCGGTGCCTACGCCTCCGCCTATCTCGATCAGCTTTTCGTATTCGACGGCTCGTCGTTCCATAAGGTCGACAAGCCGTCCACCGCATCGTTCGGCATGCTCAGCGCGAGCGCCGCCGGCACGTGGATCACCCAGGCCGTCTCACCCTCCTCCGACCAGCCGCGCCTGCTCCGGCGCGACGGCTCGTCCTGGACGGACATGGACCTGCCCGACCGCCGGACCATCGTCGCCGACGTGCGGGGCGTGTCCACCACCGACGTGTGGGCGGTCGGCCGGCACCTCGGCGACGCGGACTCCCCGCAGTATCCGATCGTGGCGCACTTCGACGGCTCGTCCTGGACGTGGAAGCCCGCGCCCGCGTTGCCGGAGGGCGTCACCCACATCGACCGAGTCGTCCCCCTCGGACCGGACGACGTCTGGGTGATCGCAGGGGGACACCTCGCGCATTGGGACGGTGCCGGCTGGACGGACGGCACGGCGCCGGGCACCGTCACGGACCTCATCGTCGACGGTTCCGGGACCCTGTGGGCGAGCACCCCGTACAGCGACGGGGACACGTTGCACCGCTACAGCGGCGGCACCTGGCAACCCGTCGCCCTCCCGGCCGGAACGGTGCTGAGCGCCATCACCACCACCGGCGCGTCCACGTTCTGGGGTGTCGGACGTGCGAACGACGTGCCGGTGGCGGTGAGCGGCTTCTAGGAGAGGCGGCGGCGCGTCCAGTAGAAGCAGAGCCCCGTCAGGCCGAGGGTGAGGACGGCGAAGACCCCCGTCTCGGCCCACTGGAGCGGCCAGAAGCGGTCGGCGGGCTGGTAGGTCACCTTCTGCTTGTAGCCGAGCTGCGCGATCTTGTCGAAGCATGCCTGCGCCGGGCCCGGGGGCGGCTCCCCGCCGGGTCCCGGCGGCGGTGGCGCGCATGCTCCACCGAACTGGGAAAGGGGCATGTTGGCGACGACACGGCCGGACGCGTCGAGCGTGTCGTTCGAGAGCGTCCAGGCCCCCGGTTCCGCCTCCACCTCCACCCGCATGTGCGCGACCCCGGAGTCCGGGTCTCCGTTCAGCATCATGTCGCCATGGTTCTCGGACGTGATCGTGACGGTCTTGGTCTCCGGCGGGACGAGGTGAGGGCGGACCCACAGCGGCATCACGATCTGGACGGCGACGAACACGACCAGGGTGATCGCCATGGTCGGCAGCAGGCGGCGCACGAGGACGCCGACCGTGACTCCGAGCATGAAGGCGAAGGCCGCGTAGCCGATCGGGGTGATGCCCCGCGCGTCGAACAGCAGCGGCGTCATCCGCGGCGTGCGCGAGGCCACCGCCTTGTCCAGGGGACCGGACCACCAGCTCGCGGCGAACACGGCGATGCCCGCGGCGGCCACGGTGGCCAGGCCGAGGAGGCCGACCTTGACGGCCAGCCACCGGGTCCGGGTGATGCTCTGGTTCCAGACCAGCCGGTGCGTGCCGTTCTCAAGCTCACGGGTGATGAGCGGCGCGCCCCAGAAGAGGCCGATGAGCCCCGGAAGGAAGACCACGATGCCGACCAGCGCGCTGAAGTACAGCTGATGGTCGAGGAAGAACCGCCTGTTGAAGGCCATGCAGTTGTCCGCCGAGGTGCAGGCCGCGAGCCCGGCGTCGTAGTCGTCCGAGAGTCCGGGCCCGGTGACCGCCAGGACGGCGCCGATAACCGCGAGACCGGCGAACACCACCGCGCCCTGGACACGGAACTGCCGGAGAGTCAGCCAGGTCATCGGATCGCCTCCAGTGCGGGACGGCTCGGGGCCGAGGCCATGTAGGCCAGGACGAGGTCTTCCATCCCGATCTGGCCGACCGTCCACGCGGGGTCGTGGATCGGGTCGTCCGTCCGGACGATGAGGGTGCTCTGCCGGTCGGTGTGGCTCTCCGACACGACCTCCTGGCCGGACGGCAGCGTCGCCGGGTCCCGGCGCGGCCCGGTCAGCCGGTGGTGGGTGGCGAGCAGGTCGTCGACGTCCCCGGCGATCCGGACGCGCGAGTCGACGAGCACGATGAGGTAGTCGCAGGTCCGTTCCAGGTCCGACACCAGGTGGGACGACAGCACGACGCTGAGCGAGTGCTCGACGGCGGCCTCCAGCAGGCCCTGCAGGAACTCGCGGCGGGCCAGCGGATCGAGCGCGGCGACCGGCTCGTCCAGGATCAGCAGCTCGGGCCGCTTGGCGATGCCGAGGGTGAGGGCCAGCTGGGCCCGCTGCCCGCCGGACAGCTTCCCCGCCCGCTGCGAGGGGTCGAGCCCGAGCCGCCCGACGCGTTCGCGGGCGAGGGCGTCGTCCCATCGGGGGTTGAGCCGCGCGCCGAGCTTCAGGTGGTCGGCGATGCTCAGCCCCGCATACGTGGGCGTGTCCTGGGCGACGTATCCGACTTTGGCGAGCTGCTCCGGCCCCTCCGCTGGACGTCCGCCGAGCACCCGGATACTGCCCGCCGACGGCGCGAGCTGGCCGACCGCCAGGTTCAGCAGGGTCGTCTTCCCGGCCCCGTTCGGCCCGACGAGCCCGACGACCCGTCCCGCCGGAATGTCGAGCGTGCAGTCGGACAGGGCCCAACGCTGACCGTACTTCTTGCCCAACCCCTGGGCCTGCAAAGCGGTCATGCTATGTCCTCTTGACTGGCGGACCGAAATGTCGTCATGAACAGCGCCTCGATGCTCTCGTCGTCCAGTCCGGCCAGGCGTGCCTTCGCGAGCCAGCGCTGCAGGTCCTTGCGCAGCGGCCCGTGCGCGGCGAGCGACTCGCCCGCCAGCGTCCGCGTCACGAAGGTCCCGACGCCCGGACGGGGCGCGACGAGGCCCTCGTGTTCGAGCTCCCGGTACGCCTTGAGCACGGTGTTCGGGTTGATCGCCAGCTGCGCCACCACGTCCTTGACCGTCGGCAGCTGATCGCCCACCCGCAGCAGGTCGAGCCGCAGCGCGTGCCGCACCTGCCGGACGAGCTGCATGTAGGGCGACACCCCCGACCCGGGATCCAGATGGAACTCGATCACCGCCACCTCCATTTAACTAGGATGCTAGTACTTTAGAGGTACAGCTCTATCGGTTGTCAACGGAGACGGCGGAAAGAGGCGGGCCGGCCCGCGTGGAACCCGGCGGGACGCCCGCAGGCGCGAGGCGGCGTATCCGCCGGGTGGCGCGTGCAACCTTTTGCGGGGCCGGGTGCATCAGTGGGGTGTGGAATGGACGAGGAACGTGCGCATGGCGGGTCGTGACGAGGAGTTCACCACCTACGTGACGGCCCGGATGCCGTGGTTACGGCGGGTCGCGTATCTGCTGTGCCAGGACTGGCATCGGGCGGACGACCTCGTCCAGACGGCGATCACGCGGCTCTACGTGCACTGGCGGCGGGCGTCGGCGGCGGAGAACGTCGACGGGTATGCGCGGACGGTCCTGGTCAGGGTGTTCCTCGCCGAGCAGCGGGGCGGCTGGCGGCAGCGGGTCCGGGTCGTGGACCGGATGCCGGACGCGGCCGCCGAACCCGCCGACCACGCGGGCGGGGTGGACCTGCGGGCGGCGCTGGCGGAACTGCCGCCGCGCCAGCGGGCCGCGGTGGTGCTGCGGTTCTACTGCGATCTGTCCATCGAGCAGACGGCCGACGTCCTGAACTGCTCCACCGGGACGGTCAAGAGCCAGACCGCACGTGGCCTGGACGCACTGCGCCGCGCGCTCGGTCCGATGGCGGAAGGGGAGAGGCTGGCATGAACGATCTCAAGGCGGAACTGGAGCGCATCGCCGGGACGCCCGGGCCCGCGCCCGCCGTGGACGTCGCGGCGGCGGTGGCCGCGGGACGGCGGACCAGGCGGATGCGGCGGGCCCGGAGGGCGACGGCGGTCGCCGTGGCGGTGGGGGCCGCCGCGGCGGTGGCCGTGGTCGCGGTGCCGCCGCCGTCCCACGAAGAGAGGCCCGGCAAGGTCGCGGAGCCGTCGGCGTATCCGAGTCCGCTGGTCGAGAAGGCCGCGTTCGGGTGGCTGCCCGCCGGTTACGCGCGGACGCGGGTCGCGCAGGACAGCGGGCCGGGCCCCGCGTACAAGGTGCACGCCGGCCGGGGACCGGGGAGCACGTCCATCGAGTTGACCGTGATGCCTCCCGGGAAACGGCCGGGCGTCCCGCTGCTGCCGGGAGCCCGGAAGGGGCGCCTGACGAAGGCGGCGCCGGTCAACGGGCGGCCCGCCTACTGGTCGATCAAACCGGGCGGTCCCGGGTCGGAGCAGGTGCCGGCGGAGTTCCGGTGGGAGTACCGGCCGGAGAGCTGGGCGTTGCTGTCGATCGGCGACCGGGCCGTGGCCGACGTCGCGACCGTCCACCGCATCGCGGCGGGTGTGACGTTCGGCGGGGACGAGCCGGTGGCGTTCCCGATGCGGGTGTCGGGGATTCCGGACGGGCTCAAGGTCACGCAGACGTGGGTCGGCACCCGGCCGGAGGCCATGATCACGCTGGGGACCTCCCGCGCGGACGACGAGCTGATGGTCATGCTGTCCGCGGCGGGCCCGCGATCCAGGGAGCTCTTCAAACCGAACACGACCATCGACGGGCATCCGGCGTTCGACACGCGTCTCCGGCGTCCGGGGCCGGGATCCGGCGAGGCGCCCGCCCGGCAGACGCTCTGGGTGTTCGGGGTGGACGGGTTCGACGTCAACATCGTGGCGGCGGGCGAACCGCTGCGGCTCCTGCAGGCCGAGGGCGGCCTGACCGGGCTGTTCCGCCGCATCACGCCGCTCGGCACCGACCCGGCCCGCTGGACGACGACACCGCTTCGTTAGCTGTCTGTTTTGTGCGCGGGGCGTAGTTCGGCGATGCTTGGGGCGTGTCAACGGAGACTCTGAACAGCGCCGCCGAACTGCGCGCCTTCCTGCACGGCCTGCCGGGCGTGGACCAGGTGGGGGCCGACGAGCGGGCCGCGCGGCTGGCGACCAGGTCCATCAAGACGACGGCGAAGGCCGAGGCGATCGACCTCGCGATCTCGATGGTGGACCTCACCACCCTGGAGGGCGCGGACACGCCGGGGAAGGTACGGGCGCTGTGCGCCAAGGCCGCCCACCCCGATCCGTCGGACGCGTCGGTGCCGCGCGTGGCCGCGGTGTGCGTGTACTCGGACCTGGTGGACGTGGCCGTCCGGTCCCTCGCGGGGACGGGGGTCGGGGTCGCGAGCGTGGCGACGTCGTTCCCGTCCGGGCGGGCGCCGCTGGAGGCGAAGCTGGCCGACACGCGGGCGGCGGTCGCGGCGGGCGCGTCGGAGATCGACATGGTGATCGACCGGGGCGCGTTCCTGTCCGGTGACTACGCCAAGGTCTTCGAGGAGATCACGGCGGTCAAGCAGGCGTGCGGGGACGCGCACCTGAAGGTCATCCTGGAGACGGGCGAGCTGGCCACCTACGACAACGTCCGGCGGGCGTCCTGGCTGGCGATGCGGGCCGGCGCCGACTTCATCAAGACCTCGACGGGCAAGGTCTCCCCGGCGGCGACGCTGCCGGTGACGCTGGTGATGCTGGAGGCCGTCCGCGACTACCGGGCGGCCACCGGACGGCAGGTCGGCGTCAAGCCGGCGGGCGGCATCCGGACCACGAAGGACGCGATCAGGTATCTGGTGCTGGTGAACGAGACCGCCGGGCCGGACTGGCTGGCGCCCGAGTGGTTCCGGCTGGGGGCGTCCAGCGTGCTGAACGACCTGCTGATGCAGCGCCGCAAGATGGCCACCGGGGTGTACTCCGGTCCCGACTACTTCACGCTGGACTGACCCATGGCTTCCAAGAGCACGATCTTCGAGTACGCGCCGGCGCCGGAATCGCGTGCGGTCGTCGACATCCGCGCCTCCTATGGATTGTTCGTCGACGGTGAGTTCACCGACGGGCACGGCGAGCCGTTCAAGTCGATCAACCCGGCCGACGAGAGCGTCCTCGCCGACATCGCGTGCGCGGACGAAACGGACGTCGACCGTGCCGTGTCGGCCGCGCGGACCGCGTTCGACAAGGTGTGGGGGCCGATGCCCGGCCGCGAACGCGCCAAGTACCTGTATCGGATCGCCCGGATCATCCAGGAACGCTCGCGGGAGCTGGCGGTGCTGGAGTCGATCGACAACGGCAAGCCGATCCGCGAGTCGCGGGACGTGGACGTGCCGCTGGTGGCGGCGTGGTTCTTCTACTACGCCGGGTGGGCCGACAAGCTGCGGCACGCCGGGTTCGGCGCCGACCCGAAGCCGGTGGGGGTTGCGGGGCAGGTCATCCCGTGGAACTTCCCGCTGCTGATGCTGGCCTGGAAGATCGCCCCGGCGCTGGCGTGCGGCAACACCGTCGTGCTCAAGCCCGCCGAGACCACGCCGCTGACCGCGCTGCTGTTCGCCGACATCTGCCGCCAGGCCGAACTGCCGCCCGGCGTCGTCAACATCATCACCGGCGCGGGGGAGACCGGCCGCGCCCTCGTCCGGCACCGGGGGATCGACAAGATCGCCTTCACCGGGTCCACCGAGGTCGGACGGCAGATCGCCCGCTCGGTGGCCGGCACGGACAAGAAGCTGACCCTCGAACTCGGCGGCAAGGCCGCCAACATCGTGTTCGACGACGCCGCCCTCGACCAGGCCGTCGAGGGCATCGTGAACGGGATCTTCTTCAACCAGGGGCACGTGTGCTGCGCGGGATCGCGGCTGCTCGTCCAGGAGTCGGTCGCCGAGGACGTCCTGGAGCGGCTGAAGACCCGGATGGCGACGCTGCGGGTCGGAGACCCGCTGGACAAGAACACCGACGTCGGTGCGATCAACTCCGCCGCCCAGCTGGCGAAGATCGAGGAGTTCTCCGCCGCGGGCGAGGAGGAGGGCGCGACGCGCTGGTCGCCACCGTGCGACCTGCCCGCGCAGGGCTTCTGGTTCGCGCCCACGATCTTCACGGGCGTGGCCCAGTCGCACCGGATCGCGCGGGAGGAGATCTTCGGGCCGGTCCTGTCGGTGCTGACGTTCCGGACGCCGGAGGAGGCCGTGACCAAGGCCAACAACACCCCCTACGGGCTGTCGGCCGGGATCTGGACGGAGAAGGGCTCGCAGATCCTGTGGACGGCGCAGCGGCTGCGCGCCGGGGTCGTGTGGGCCAACACCTTCAACAAGTTCGACCCGGCGTCGCCGTTCGGCGGCTACAAGGAATCGGGGTTCGGCCGCGAGGGCGGACGCCACGGACTGGAGGCCTACCTCAATGCCTGAAAAAGCCGGGCCCGGCCGCCTCGCGGTCCGCAAGACCTACAAGCTCTTCATCGGCGGCGCGTTCCCCCGATCCGAATCCGGCAGGTCCTACGTGGTCACCGATGCCAAGGGACGTTTCGTCGCCAACGCCGCCCGCGCGTCCCGCAAGGACGCCCGGGACGCGGTCGTCGCCGCGCGCAAGGCGTTCCCCGGCTGGTCGGGCCGCACCGCCTACAACCGCGGCCAGATCCTCTACCGCGTCGCCGAGATGCTGGAGGGGCGCCGCGACCAGTTCATCGCCGAGCTCCGCGGGACGGGCCTGCCGAAACCGCAGGCCACCGCCGAGGTGGACGCGGCCGTCGACCGGTGGGTGTGGTACGCGGGGTGGGCCGACAAGCTCGCCGCCGTCGCCGGTTCCGCCAATCCGGTGTCCGGCCCGTTCTTCAACTTCTCCACGCCGGAGCCCACCGGCGTCGTGGCCGCCGTCGCGCCCGACTCTCCGCTGCTCGGCCTGGTCTCGGTCGTTGCGCCGGCCATCGTGTCCGGCAACACCGCCGTCGTGGTCGCGTCCGAGCCGGCGCCGCTGCCGGCGATCACGCTGGCCGAGGTGCTCGCCACGTCCGACCTGCCCGGCGGTGTGATCAACATCCTCACCGGGCACCGCGCGGAACTCGCGCCGTGGCTGGCGACCCACATGGACGTCAACGCCGTCGACCTCGCCGGCGCCGCGCCCGAGGACGTCCCCGACCTTGAGGACAAGGCCGCCGGGAACCTCAAGCGCGTCCTGCGCCCGGACGGCGCCGACTGGACCGCCGAGCCCGGAACCGCCCGGATGACGGCGTTCCTGGAGACCAAGACCGTCTGGCATCCCGTGGGCGTCTGATCTGGAATGACGCCGCGTGTGTAGAGGGTCACAAACTGTGGAATAGATCTCCCCGTAACTGATCATCACTGGGGGGAGATCAGTGCCTACCAAGACCGCGAAGAACGCGACAGCGAAGAAGTCCACGACGGCCAGGAAGCCGGCGGCGAAGCGCACGCCGGCCGCGAAGTCGTCGTCCAAGACCACGACGAGCCGTTCGACCGGGACCAAGTCCGGGACGGCGAAGAAGTCGACGTCGTCCGCGCGGACGTCGCCGTCGGCGGCCGCGACCCGCGTCACGAAGGCGGCGAGCCAGGCCAAGACGGCCGCCACGCAGATGAAGTCGGTGGCGACCAAGGCGTCCTCGTCGGCGAAGGCCATGACGGCGATGACCAAGGCGATGACCAGCGCGACCAAGGCGATGAGCGACGCCGCCAAGGCGATGGACGCCGCCGCGAAGGTCATCACCACGACGGCCAAGTCGACGGGCGCCAAGAGCACCGCGGCGAAGAGCACCGCCGGGACGAAGACCACCGGGACGAAGAGCACCGCGAAGAAGACCACCGGGACGAAGAGCACGGCGAAGAAGAGCACGCCGGCCAAGTCCGGGACGACCCGCAAGACGTCGGCCGCGAGCAGCCGCTCCAGGACGACGGCGTCGGCCCGGGCGGGCTCGGCCAAGTCGTCCACGGCGCGCAAGTCGTCCACGGCGTCGAAGTCGGCGTCCGGCACCGCGAAGAAGACGACCGCGGCCCGCAAGCCCGCGGCGTCCCGGACGACCGCGGCCGCCAGGTCCGGCACGTCGCGCGGGTCCGGGGTCTCGTCGGCGGCGAAGCCGAAGGCGACCCGGTCCACGGCCGCCCGGAAGACGCCCGTGGGGCGTGCGATGGAGCAGTCGAAGACGGCCGCCGCGCCCGCGTCGCCCATGGTCGAGCCGAAGCCGGGTTCGCTCCAGCACTCGACCCGGACCGACGGCGGGTTCCTCAGCGGACTCACCGAATCCGGCGACCGTGGCCGCTGACGGGCCGATGGACGAGCAGGACATCCTGGCCCGCATCGACGAGTTCGTCGGCGAGGAGCAGCGGCTCCGCGAGCGCTACCAGCGCGGCGACCTCGGGCGCGAGGAGGAGCACCGGCGGCTGGAGGGGCTGGAGGTCGCGCTCGACCAGTGCTGGGACCTGCTGCGCCGCCGCCGCGCCCGGCTGGAGGCCGGCGAGGACCCCGGCGGCGAGCGGGTCCGGACGCCGGACGAGGTCGAAGGCTATCTGCAGTGACCCCGGCCCGGACGCGGCGCGGGCCGCTGCGGTTCGGCGTGTCCCTCGCACCGGACGCGTCGGTCCCGCTGATCCGCACCGCGCAGGACGCGGACCGGTTCGGCCTCGACCTCCTCGGCGTCCGCGACGAGCCGTACCGGCGTGACACGGCGGACGCGACGGCGCTGATGGCGACCGCGCTGGCCGTCACGTCCCGGATCCGGGTGCTGCCGGCGGTGGCGTGCCTCCCGCTGCGTCCGCCCGCCGCGCTCGCGAAGTCGATCGCGACGATGGACCTGCTCAGCGGCGGCCGCGTCGAACTCGGCCTCGGCGCGGGAGCGTCCTGGGACGGCATCGAGGCGTACGGGGCGGGACGGCTCGGCGCCGCCGCCGCCCGCGGGGCCCTTGAGGAGGCCGTACAGATCATCCGGCTGCACTGGAGCGAGCAGAACGGGCTGCGCTTCCAGGGCGAGCATTACCGGTTCTCGTCCGTGCAGAGCGGTCCCACGCCCGCGCACCAGATCGGCATCTGGCTCGGCGTCACCGGCCCGCGCGGCCTCGACCTCGCCGGCCGTGTCGCCGACGGCTGGATCGCGCCGTCGTCGCTCGTCCCGCCGAAGAGGCTCGCCGACGGCCAGCGGCGGCTCGACGACGCCGCCGCCCGCGCGGGCCGCGACCCCGCCGAGATCCGCCGCGTCTACGTCCTGGAGGGCTCGATCGACGGGCGGGACTCGCGGGGCTTCCTGCACGGACCGCCGCGCCAGTGGATCTACGAGCTGACGGAACTGGCCGTCGGCCACGGCGTCGACTCGTTCCTGTTCGGCGGCGACCCTGAGCAGCTCCCCGTGTTCGCGCTGGAGGTCGTCCCGGCCGTCCGCGAACAGGTCACCCGCGAACGGGGCGGGATGGCGGCCGCGGGCCGGACCTGACTCCTACATGCGGTCGGGCGTGGGCACGCCGAGGAGGGCCAGGCCGGTGGTCAGGGTCCGCAGGGTCGCGGCGCACAGGGCCAGGCGGGACGCCTTCGTCGCCTCGTCCGGGGCCTTCAGCACCGGGCAGTTCTCGTAGAACGTCGTGTAGGCGTCCGCGACCGCGTAGACGTAGCTCGCCAGCCGGTGCGGCTCGGCGGTGTCTCCGGCCTGCTTCAGGACGGCGCCGAACCCGAGCAGCTCCAGCGCCAGTGCACGTTCGGCGGGGTGACCGAGGACGATCGGGCCGGTCGCGTCCTGCGGCGCCACTCCGCCCTTGCGGAAGATCGACCGGATCCGTGCCGCCGCGTACTGCAGGTACGGGCCGGTCTTGCCGTGGAACGAGATCATCCGGTCGAAGTCGAAGATGTACTCGCTGTCACGGGCGACCGACAGGTCGGCGTACTTCACCGCGCCGATGCCCACGTCCTGAACGATCGCGGCGCGGCTCGCGGCGTCGAACGGCTCGTCGTGCTGGATCTCGTCGAACGCGGCGCCCGCCCGCTCGACGGCCTCGTCGAGGAGTTCGGAGAGCTTGACGGTGCCGCCGGCCCGGGTCCGCAGGATCTTGCCGTCGGTGCCGAGGACGTTGCCGATCTGGGCGTGGTCGGCCTTGACGTCGCCGTTCAACCAGCCCGCCATCCGCGACACGGCGAACACCATCTGGAAGTGCAGCGACTGCGGCGCGCCCACCACGTAGATCATCCGGTCGACGTGCTCGGTGTCCACACGGTACCGGATCGTCGCGAGGTCGCTGGTGGAGTAGTTGTAGCCGCCGTCGCTCTTGCGGATGATCACGGGCAGCGGCTCGCCCTCGCGGCCGGTGAACCCGGGCGGGAACGCGCACAGCGCGCCCTCGCTGATCACCGCGATGCCCTTGTCCTCGAGCTCCCGGGCGGTCGGGGCGAGCAGGTCGTTGTAGAAGCTCTCGCCCTTGATGTCGTCGTCGGTGAGCGTGACGCCGAGCCGCCCGTAGACGGCGTTGAAGTACCGCTTGGACACGTCCACGAGGACCTGCCAGAGCCGCAGCGTCTCGGCGTCGCCCGCCTGGAGCGCGACGACCCGGCTGCGGGACCGGTCGGCGAACTCGCCGTCGCCGTCGAACTTCTCCCGCGCGGCCTGGTAGAACGCCGTGAGGTCGCTGACGGACGAGTCGTCCCGGGCGGCGGCGTCCTCGCCGAGGTCGACCAGGTGCTCGATCAGCATGCCGAACGGGGTGCCCCAGTCGCCGACGTGGTTGTCGCGGACGACGTCGTGGCCGAGGAACGCGAGGATCCGCGCGATCGCGTCCCCGACGATCGTGGTCCGCAGGTGCCCGACGTGCATCTCCTTCGCCACGTTCGGCGACGAGTACTCGACGACGACCTTCTGCGGCTTGTCCGCGGTGGGGACGGCGAGCCGCTCATCCTCCAGGGCGTGCTGCGCCTGGGCGGCGATCCAGCCGTCGCTCAGCGTCAGGTTGATGAAGCCCGGCCCGCTGACCTGCACGTCCGACACGACGTCGCCGGTGTCGAGGTTCGCGACGATCTCCTGTGCCACGTCTCGCGGCTTGCGGCCCAGCTTCTTGGCCAGCGGCAGCGCCACGTTGGCCTGAAGGTCGGCGAACTGCGACGGCCGGATGACCGGGTCGGTGTCCGCGTGCGACGGTCCGAAGGCGGCACTGAGCGCGGCCTGGACCCTGGCGGCGAGTACGAGTTGCGGATCGGGCATGTCACAAGGCTATCGGCGCGCCGCCCCCGTCCGAACCCGGTTTTCCGTGGGCTACGGCGCGGTGGGCGGCTCTTTGCGATCCGGGACGGTGTCCCCGGCGGGTCCCTTGCCGGACGAACGGGCCTCCAGGGCGCGCGCGGCGTTCTCGGCGGGCTTGTCGGCGGGCTTCTCCGCGCCGTCGCGGTCGCCGTGCGTCCAGCGGCCGAACCGGGACGTCCGGGTCAGCGCGACCTGCTCGCGGATCCGCTCGACGATCCGCCCGGCGGCGAGCCGGTGCGCGAGTTCGCACGCCGACGTGATGGCGCGGGCGTGGGACGCGCCGTGCGCGATGACGACCGTCCCGTTCAGCCCGAGCAGCACGCCGCCGCCGTAGGTGTCGGGATCGAGGCGGTCGCGGAGGTCGTGGAGGCGGCGGCGCTGCAGGAGCGCGCCCATCCGCCCGGCCGGGGTGGACGTCATCGCGTCGCGGACCTCCGCGAACGCCGTCCGGATCGTCCCCTCCATGGTCTTGAGGGCGATGTTGCCGGTGAAGCCGTCCGCGACGACGACGTCCACCCGCCCGGTGAGGAGGTCGTGACCCTCGACGTTCCCCGCGAACTCGATGCCGTGGCTGCCGCCGGCGAGCAGCTCGTGCGCCCGCTTGGTCTGCTTGTTGCCCTTCCCGGGCTCGGCGCCGATGCTGAGGAGCCCGACGGACGGGCGGTCGAGGCCCAGCAGGATCTGCGCGTACGCGGTGCCGAGCGCGGCGAACTGGACGAGCCCCTCCGGCTTGACGTCGGTGGTGGCGCCCGCGTCCAGCAGGATCGTCGGGCGCGGCCGGGTCGGCAGCGTCACCGCGATCGCGGGGCGCATCACGCCCTGCTGGCCTTTCAGCCGCAGCCGCGACGTCGCCACGACGCCCGCCGTGCTGCCCGCCGACACCAGCGCCGACGCCCTCCCCTGCTTGATCAGATGGCAGGCGATCGCGATGGACGAGCGGGGCTTGCGCCAGCTCGCCAGCGCGCCCTCGCCCATGTCCAGGGCCTCGTCGGCGTGCACGATCGGGATCTTGCCGACGATGCCGTACCGGTCCAGTTCGCGGCGGATCCGCGAGGCCTGCCCCACCAGCACGAGCCGGATGTCGTGCTCGCGGATCGCGTCCACCGCCCCCGCGATGATCTCCTCGGGGGCGTGGTCGCCGCCCATCGTGTCGACCGCGATCGGCAGCGGACGGACCGCCTGACGGCGAGGCGTCGCCGGGCGCGACGGCTCGCCATTGCCGGACATGGCCGCTCCAGGAGGGTGAAAGGAAATGCGGTGCGCCGCAAGAACGCAGCTCATCGCATCGTAGGACGTTCTTTCACCCGTCTTGGCGGCACCCGCCCGGAGTGGTGCTCGTCACCCCGCCCGGCCGGCGGCGGCTAGCCCTCCTCGGCGTGGCAGTCGGCGCCCAGGCAGGACGCGTTCTCCACGACCGGGCGGCCGTCCACCAGGATCGTGTAGTGGCTTTCGGCCGTCTCCTGTTCGCCGCTCCCGAGGACCTCGACCGGTTTCTTGTCCGAGGTCGTGCCGGTGCAGGACACGCGCAGCTTCTCCTTCGTCCAGCCGGGCAGGTCCGTGCACTTCAGCGGTGCCGCCAGCGTCACGCCGCGCTCGTGCAGCTCGGCCGCCGCCGTCACCGGCAGCGCCTTGCGCAGCGCCGACTGGGTCTTGTACGTCAGCTCGTCGCGGCCGGACAGCAGCAGGAAGGCGCCGCCGCCCGCCACCGCCAGCACGAGAAGCGCGGCGGCCCCCAGGATCAGGGCCTTCTTGCGGCCGATCTGCTGGATCTTGCTACTCATCTCCACGATGACGGTGTCACCGACGGTAGGAGGGTGTATGCGGTCGGTGTTCGATCTTTTCGTTCCGTATGCGGATTCGTTGCCCTGCCGGCTCGCTTTCCCGCCGGTTCTCAGCGGCAGCCGGCGCCGAGGCAGTCCTTGCGCACCACTTCGCGCCCGCCGACGGTCACGACATAGGACTCGTGTGGACGGCCGGTGTCCGCGCGGTAGGCGACGCCGTCCACGGTGACCGGCTCGCCCGTCCAGGTGTGGGCGGTGCAGTTCACGCGCACGACGGACCGGGTTTCGGTCTCGGGCGTCTTGCAGTCGGGCCGTTTCCGCAGCTCGATGCCCTGCGCCTTCAGTTCGTCCACGGTGCCGCCGGTGACGGCGTTGCGGTAGGCGCCCTCCGAGATCCGCTGCGTCGTCTCGCAGCCCGACACCGTCAGGGCGAGCAGCGCGGCCAGCACGGCTGCGAGCGGCCGCTTCACGGCGTGTCTCCCACGGCGGCTTCCGCCCGGCGCAGTTCGGCGACCGCGTCGGCGAGCGCGTCGGGCCGGTCGAGCGGCACCATGTGCAGGGCGTCCGGCAGTTCGGCCCGGCTCCCGCGGGGGCTCATCGCGGCGAGTCTCGCGTGGCCCTCGGCCCACTCGCGCTTCTTGTCCGGGTCCTCCACGTCGCCGAGCGCGGTCACGACCACCAGCGGGACGGGCGGGAACGGGCGGCGCTCGCGCAGCCGCGCCAGGTCGGCGGCCATCTCCCGGTAGGCCAGTTCCTCCGCGATGACCGTGCCGATCACCGTCCCGCGCCCGTACACCGACCGCACGACGCCGTCCGGGACGGCCTCGTCGCGGCGGCTCGTCTTCCTGAGGATCAGCCGCCGCCCGCACGGCCCGGCGACCTTGGCCAGCCGCGTCGCGCCGAGGACCGCCCCGGTCGCCGTGGCCAGGGGGGTCAGCACGGCCCCGAGGCGGACGGCCGCGTGCGGGTCGCGCTCGTAGCTCGGGTCGACCAGCACCATCCCCCGGACCAGGCCGGGACGCAGCCTGGCCAGCGCCTCGGCGTGGAACGCGGCCATCGAGTGCGCGAGGACGATCACGGGCCGCCCGGCTCGCTCCGCCAGGGCCTCCAGGTTCGCGACGTCGCGCCGGAGCGTGGGCCGCGCGTTCCCGGCCGGGCTGAGGCCGAGCCCCGGCCGGTCGAACACGGTCACCCGGTATTCGTCCCGCAGCAGCTCGACGGTCGGGACCCAGTCGAACCAGGCGCCGCCCAGCCCGGCGGTCAGCAGCAGCGGAACGCCGCCCACCGGCCCGGACTCGACCACGTGCACCTGCTCGCGGCCCACGTTCACGATCTCGCTCACAACCGGGCCCCCTCACTCGCGGCCGCGGCGTCCCGTGCGGCCTTCGCCGCGTCCCGCCGGTCGGCGTACAGGGCCCAGGCGATGACCAGAAGCCCCAGGCACAGAACGCAGATCTGGACGCGCTGGACGACCCCGAGCCACTGCCCCATGTACATCGCCGTCAGCGTGCACGCCGCCAGCACCGTCTGGGCCACGGCCAGCCGCCAGCCCCAGCGGGCCAGGGCCGGCCACCACCGGTACCGGCGGGCGGCCAGCGACAGCAGCACGATCGCGGCCAGCCAGCAGACGACCACGGAGCTGCTGGTGACCGCGTGGAGTTCATGGGAGAGCGACACGTGCCCCGAACGCTCCCGCAGCGCGCACCAGGTGTCCAGGCTGGGTGCGCAGTCCAGCGGGAAGGCCGCGTCGCCGATGGCGAAGAAGCCGAACAGGCCGAGGAAGGCCCATCCGGCGGTGGCGAGGGGCCTGCGGGTGAGCCTGCGGAGCGCCCCGAGCGCCACCAGGATCGTCAGGACGCCGGTGACGAGGTCCCCGGCACCGTAGATGTAGTGGAACGGCTGGTCGGCGGCCGACAGCTCGCTCACGTAGCCGTTGAAGAAGTCGAGGTCGGGGTTGAGCACGCTCCCCACCAGGAACGTCGCGTAGGCGATCGCGGCGACCACGGTCAGGACGATCACCGGGGCGGGAACGATCCCCGGCCCGGTGTGCTCGCCGGAGTCCACCGGACGCCTGCCGGAGCCCATCACGCCCCCCTCCGCCGCCCGACCCTGCCGCCCGCCCAGTATTTCCGAACTCGCGGCGTGGTGTGACCCGGGGCGCGGTTCGGTGTGAAACCGCTGGCAGCGTCCACCGCCCGCGCCCGCCGCCGGTGCCGCGCACCGGACTTCACCGCCTGCTGACGGAGAAGTTGACGTGCCGTAGTCGTTGTACAAGCGATGGAACGTCAACGATGATGTCCAGGCGATTTGTCGGGATCGTCCTTGACCAGCTTTTTTCCTACCACGTAGGGGGTATCAATTCGGCATGAACCCTCCTCAAAGGGTTGAATGGGGGTGACCTGAGCAGTTCCGATCACGTTCCGTGACGACGCGCCGGGGGTGCGCTTCCCCGCAGACAGCAAGGAGTACCAACACGTGACACTGGTGAACGACGCGGCGCCCGCAGTGCGATCCACCGGTCGCAAGTTCCGCGCCTTCACGGCGAAGCACCTTGACGAGCTCACCGCTCGCGCCGGGCTGTCGCCCGCGCAGCGCCTCGCGACCCGGGCGGTGGCCACGGTCCTGCCGTTCCGGACCAACGCGTACGTCATCGAGGAGCTCATCGACTGGGCGGCCGCGCCCGACGACCCGATCTACCGCCTGGTCTTCCCGCAGGAGGACATGCTCCCTCCCGAGGACGTCGCGCACCTGGCCGACCTCCTGCGCCGTGAGGCCCCCAAGGCCGAGATCGAGGCCGCCGCCCACCGGGTGCGGATGAAGCTGAACCCGCACCCCGCCGGGCAGATGGAACTCAACATCCCGAGCTTCGGCGACGGCAAGATCCCGGGAATGCAGCACAAGTACGACGAGACCGTCCTGTACTTCCCCAAGCAGGGTCAGACCTGCCACGCGTACTGCACGTACTGCTTCCGCTGGGCCCAGTTCGTCGGCGAGGCCGACCTGAAGATGGCCGGCGACGACGTCACCGCCCTGCGCGACTACATCGCCGCGCACCCGGAGGTGACCAGCGTCCTGTTCACCGGCGGCGACGCGATGATCATGGGCGAGACGGTGCTGCGCCGCTACGTCGAGCCGCTTCTGGAGCTCGACCAGCTCGAATCCATCCGCATCGGCACCAAGTCCCTCGCCTACTGGCCGCAGAAGTTCGTCACCGACCCCGACGCGGACGACATGCTCCGCCTGTTCGAGCAGGTCGTGGAGTCGGGCAAGAACCTGGCGTTCATGGCGCACTTCACCCACCCGCGCGAGCTCGAACCGCTCATGGTCACCGAGGCGTGCCGCCGCATCCGCGACACCGGCGCGATCATCCGCACCCAGGCCCCGCTGATCCGGACGATCAACGACCGCGCCGCCGACTGGGAGAGCATGTGGCGCACCCAGACCCGGATGGGCCTCATCCCGTACTACATGTTCGTCGAGCGCGACACGGGTCCCCAGGACTACTTCGCCGTCCCGCTCGCCGAGGCGTACGAGATCTACCGGGACGCCTACAAGAACGTCTCCGGCCTCGCCCGCACCGTCCGCGGCCCGTCCATGTCCGCCACACCGGGCAAGATCTGCGTGGACGGCGTCGTCGACGTGGCAGGCGAGAAGGTGTTCGCGCTCCACCTCATCCAGTGCCGCGACGCGGACCTGGTCGGCAAGCCGTTCTTCGCCAAGTACGACCCCAACGCGGTCTGGCTGGACGAACTGAAGCCGGCCTTCGCCGACCGCTTCCCCTGGCAGGGGTAAGAAGCAGCGGGGGCCGGCCCGGACCGGCCGAGTACGGGACCGGCCCCGGCTGAGTACGAAACTTCGGGCGGCGATCCTCGTCCGCGAGGCGCCGCCCTGCGGGGTCAGCGGAGATGGCGGGTCAGGGACGCGCAGGCGATCAGTGTGGCCGCACCGCACAGCACGACGACGTGGGACGGGGCCAGAAACTCGCCGAGCGCGCCCGCCCCGCCGATCCCCGCGGCCTGCCCGGTCATGAGGCCGCTGTTCGACAGGCCGAGGGCCTGCCCCCGGATCCGCTCGGGCACCGCGTCCACCAGGCGCCGCTGGACGGTCAGCTCGTAGCCGAGCCCGAACGTCCCCGCGGCCATCAGCGCGCAGGCCACCGGCAGGCCCGGTTCGAACACGAACACCAACAGCGGCGCGCCGGTCAGCGCGGCCAGCGGCAGCGTGAGACGTTCGCGCAGGCCGGGGCGGATCCAGCGGCCCACGATGAGGTTGCCCGCGAACATCCCGGCCGCGGCGGCCGACAGCAGCAGCCCGGCCGCGTCCGGGTTCCCCAGACCGCCCGCGTACGGGACGGCCATCCCCTCCGCGCCGACCGAAAGGGAGATCGGCAGCCAGGCGGACAGCAGCAGCCCGCGCGTGGTGCGCCCGCCCAGCAGCAGCCGGTTGACCCGCCACGTTTCGCGCGCCGCTCCCGAGGACGTCCCCTCGGCGGCCGCCGGCGTGTCCGGGAGCCGGAAACGGGCGAGCACGGTGGCCAGGGCCGCGCCGGCCGCCGCCAGCCAGAGCGTTCCGGCCGGGCTGAGCGCCGCCAGCAGCAGGCCGCCCGCCGCCTGGCCCGCGATCTGGGCGCCCGCGCTCGTCATCGTGAACATCGACCGGCCGAGCACGTAGCCGTCGCCGGGGAGCAGGACCGGAAGCCTGGCCTGGACGGTCGCGCCCCCGACCGGCGCGAACAGGCCCACCGCGAACAGCAGCACCAGGATCGCCGGCACCGGGAGCCCGCCGAGGGCGAGCACGGCCGTGACCGCGAAGCGCAGCAGATGGTAGCCGGTGAGGAGCCGCCGGGCGGGGACGCGGTCGGCGAGCGAGAGCAGCAGCGCCCCGCCCACCACGTACGGAAGCATGCTCGCGGCGAAGACGAGCGCCGCCGCGGCCGGGGAGCCCGTCCGCTCGAAGGTCTGCACCGACAGGGCGATCGTGCGGATCGAGTCGCCGGCGACCTGCAGCGTCTGCAGGGAGAACAGCGTCCGGAACTCCGGGATGCCGAAAACGTCGCGGTAGCGCGCGGACTCGGACGGGGGAACCGGCTTCGGCGGGGGAGCGGCCATGGCCGAGACTCTGCGGCGACGACCACGTCCGGCGACAATGTTTCGGGGAGGAGCGAAACATGTACCGGATCGAGGTCGGCCCCGAAGACCTTGCCGCGAGCCGCTTCGGGGTCGCCCCGCTGCTGGAGGCGCACAGCGCTCTCGGCCTCGTCGCGGGCCGTGCCCCGGCCGGGCCGCTGGCGCCGTGGGTGGAGCGGGCACGCCCCGCCTACCGGGAGGTGGCCGCCGACCCGGCCATCCGGGCGCTGGCCTTCCTGCGCCGCTCGCACGGGTACATGGCCGACTTCGTCGTCCCGCCGCCCGCCCGGCCGAACCTCACGGTCGCCGAGCACCTGGCCGCGGTCCGCGCGACGCCGCGCGACCAGGCGCGGCGGGAGATCGCCCGCAACCTCGCGGGGCTGCCGGAGCCGGACGCCGCCACCCGGGACGTCCTCGACGCGCCGGACATGGTGGAACGTCTCGCCGCCGGCCTGCACACCGTCTGGCGCGCCCTGCTGGAGCCCGACTGGCCCCTGCTGCGGTCGATCCTCGAACAGGACATCCTGCACCGCGCGGGACGGCTGGCCGCCTACGGCTGGGCGGAGGCGCTGGACGGCCTGTCCCGGCACGTGCGCTGGCGGGGCGGCGTGATCGAGGCGGGCATCGTCGCCGACGGAACCCACCGCCTCGACGGGGGCGGGCTCATGTTCGTCCCCACCGTCTTCTCCGAACTCGGCGTCGCACTCGAACAGGACTGGCCGTACACCCTCATTTACCGCGCCAGGGGAGTGGCGGCCCTGTGGGAGAGCCGGACGCCGCGCGACGAGGACGCCCTCGCCAAGCTGCTCGGCCGTACCCGGGCGGACCTCCTGCGCCTGCTCGCCGACCCCGCCACCACCACTTGGCTGAGCGCCCGGCTCCGGATGAGCGTCGGCGGGGTCGGGGACCATCTCGCGGTGCTGCGCGCGTCGGGGCTGGTCATGAAGGAGCGCAGCGGCCGCTCCGTCCTCTACCGCCGCACGGCCGTCGGCGACGTCCTCGTGGGCGCGGCCTAGACCCGCTGGTGCGCTCCGCGCAGGGTGGTCGTGACGTAGTCGCCGGCACCCCGATGATCGTCCCGGACGCCGGCCCGCGGTGAACCGGCCGGCCGCCCGGGACGAGACCGATCAGCTGCCGAACTCGGGGACGATGCTGGCGCGGGCCAGCGTGTGAGCCGTGACGTTGAAGCCGACCACGGCCGGGGACGTGTCGGAGTCCAGGCCGAGCGACTCCACGTCCAGGGCGTGGACGGTGAACACGTAGCGGTGCGGGTCGCCGGGCGGCGGGGCCGCGCCGCCGTACGCCTTCACCCCGAAGTCGCTGCGGGCATGGACACCGACCTTGGAGTCCTCGGTGCCGGCGCCCGTGGGCAGCTCGCGCACGTCCGCGGGGACGTCGAACAGGACCCAGTGCCAGAAGCCGCTGCCGGTCGGCGCGTCCGGGTCGAAGCACGTCACCGCGAAGCTCTTCGTCTCGGCGGGGAACCCCGACCAGCGCAGGTGCGGTGACCGGTTGCCGCCGCTGAAACCCCAGTCGTCGAACACCTGCTCGTCCGGGAGGCGCCCGCCGTCGGTGACGTCGTCGCTGGTGACGGTGAACGAAGGGACCTCGGGCAGGTGCTCGTGCGGAAGCGGTGGCTTGCCGGCCATGGCGACCTCCTAGTCAGGGACTGCTCGTCAGGGATCTGCTTTGCCCTCCATCTCTATCAGGGGAGGTCAGGTCTTGACGGCCCCCATCGTGAACCCGGTGACGAAACGGTCCAGGAACAGGTTGAACAGGAACGCGATCGGCACCGCCGTGATCACCGTCGCCGCCTGCAGCGACTGCCAGAAGAACACGTCCCCGCGGACCAGCTGCGTCGGCACCCCGGTGCTGATCACCATCTCCGGGCTCGCCGACACGAACGCCAGCGCGTACACGAACTCGCTGGACGTCAGCGTGAAGCTGAACACCACGACCGCGACGATCCCCGGGAACACCAGCGGCATCACCACCCGCCGGAACGCGCCGAGACGGCTGTAGCCGTCCACCATGGCCTGCTCCTCCACGTCCTTCGGGACGGCCTTGAGGAACCCGATCAGCAGCCACACCGACACCGGGACCGTGATCGTCGGATACACGACGATCATCGACCAGAGCGTGTTCTCCAGATGCAGCGCCACCACGACGCGCGTCAGCGACAGGAACAGCAGCGACGGCGGCACCAGGTACACCATGAAGATCGCGATGCCCATCGGCGTCCCCCACGGGCGGTCCAGGCGCGCGAGGGAGTACGCGGCGGGCAGCGACAGCGCCAGCGTCACCGCCACCACCGCCGCGCCCACGATCAGCGTGTTGACCACGAACGTCATGAACGGCGTGTCGGTGAACAGGAACGTCACATGGTCGGGCGTCGCCGGCATGTTGAAGAAGAACGGGTTGCTCTCCGGGTTGTACAGGTCCTGGTTCTGCTTGAACGCGCTGATCACGCTCCACAGGAACGGCAGCGCGCACAGCAGCGCCGCCATGACCGCCGCCCCGTACACCCCGCACCGGGCCGCCACATGCCGCCGCCCGTACCGCCGCCGAAGCCGCTCAACCTCGGCGCCGGGCGCCTTCTCGACGGGCGCGGCAGAAGTGCTCATCGGGCCCTGCCTTTCTGGGGGGCGACCCCCAGGCCCCCGGGGCGGAGCCCCGATGATCCTCGCTTCGCTGCGGTCATCGGGCCTCCAGACGTCGGACGGCGCGAAGGATCGCGACCGCGGCGGCGAGCAGCAGCGGGAACAGGAACAGCGCGATCGCGGCGCCCTGCCCCACGTCGCCGCCCTCGATGCCGCGGAAGTACGCCCATGACGCCAGCACGTCCGTCGAGTGCGTCGGGCCGCCCCGCGTCAGCACGTACGGGACGGTCATGTCGGTGAACGTCAGGATCGCGCCGAACAGCGCGGCGACGGCGATCACCGGCATCGTCAGCGGGATCGTCACCTCGAACATCCGCCGCCAGAACCCGGCGCCGTCGATCCGCGCGGCCTCGTCGAGGTCGCGGGGGATCGCGATCAGCCCCGCCATCACGATCACCGCGGCCAGCGGCGTCAGCCGCCACACGTGCACGGCGATCACCGACGCCATCGCGGTGCCCGGACGGCCCAGCCACACGACGTTCGCGTCGATCAGCCCGACATGGCGGAGCACCCAGTCGACCGGCGAGAAGATCGAGTCCAGGAACCACAGCCACGAGATCGTCGACAGCGCCACCGGCGTCGTCCACGGCAGCAGGATCAGGAACCGGACGAACCACTTGCCGCGGAAGTCGGCGACCAGGATGTTGGCGAGGATCTTCCCGAACACGACGATCAGCACCATGCTCACCGCGGTGAAGATCAGCGTGTTCCGCAGCGAACGCCAGAACACCCGGTCGTCGAACACCTCGGCGAAGTTGGTGAACCCCACGAAGTCGAACGACGGGTCGCCGGTCGTCACGTCCGAGAACGCGAACGCGACCGCCAGCAGGAACGGGACGCCGACCAGCGCGAGGATGTAGACGACCGACGGCAGCAGCATCACCCACGCGAGGAAGCCGTCGCGGTCGGCGAGGCCGGGTCTGGTGCGCCTGTCCCGCGCCGGCGCGGTGTCCGGCTCCGGCTCGGTCTTCACGTCCGTCATGGGGCGCCCCCGACCGGCACCGCGGACGCCCGGGTTCCCCCCTCGGCGTCGAAGAACCGGAGCCGGTCCGAGGGCACCGCGAACTCGTGCGTCTCCCCGGCCTCCAGCGGCGTCCCCACGGTCGCGGGCAGCCGGGCGATGACGCGGGTCTCCTCGCCGATCCCCGTCACCGTCCCGTACACGTGCCGGTCGCCCGACAGGTACTCCATCCGGTCGACCTGCAACGGCATCGTCACCCGCGCCTTCGCCGGGACGTTCTCGGCGGGCAGCAGATGCTCGGGACGGAACCCGACCAGCCGGTCGCCCCGCTTGACGAGGTTCATCGGCGGGGACCCGATGAACGTCGCGACGAACGTGTCGGCCGGGTCGTCGTACACCTCCTGCGGCGTCCCGATCTGCCGGACGCGGCCCCGCTCCAGCACCGCGATCCGGTCACCGAGGCCCATCGCCTCCGCCTGGTCGTGCGTCACGTAGATCGTGGTCGTCCCGACCCGCTCCTGGAAGCGCTTCAGCTCGTCCCGCGCCGTGGCACGCATCTTCGCGTCGAGGTTGGACAGCGGCTCGTCCAGCAGGAACACCGCCGGGTCACGGACCAGGGCGCGCGCCAACGCCACCCGCTGCCGCTCCCCGCCCGACAGCTGGCGCGGCTTCCTGCCCAGCAGCGGCTCGATCTCCAGCAGCTCCGCCGCCCACGTCGCCTTGCGCTCGCGTTCCTCCTTGTCCATCCCCTCCGCGCGCAGCGGGAAGACGATGTTGTCCTTCACCGTCTTGTGCGGGTACAGCGCATACGACTGGAACACCATCGCGATCTGCCGGACCCGCGGCGGGAGCCCGTTCACCACGTTCCCGCCGATCAGCACCTCGCCCTCCGTCGGCTGCTCCAGGCCCGCGATCGTCCGCAGCAACGTCGTCTTCCCGCACCCGGACGGCCCGAGCAGCACCAGATACTCCCCGGGCTCCGCCGCCAGATCCACGCCGTCCAGGGCCAGCACCTGCTCCGACCGCCCCCGCCGCGCCCGAAGATGCCCATCGAACGCCTTGACCAGCCCCTTCACCTCGACGGTGTTCATGGCCTCGCCTCCGCTCAGAGCGTGTGCACGGGCTCAGCCGCCTACGAGGCCGCGGGAGCGCCAGTTCTGGAAGATCGAGTTGATGCTCTTCTCCGCCTCCGCGACGGCGTCCGCCGGGGACGCCTGGCCGCGGGCGGCGCGGCCGAACATCGTCGGCAGGATGTGGGTGTTGAAGGTCTCGCCGATCGCCGGGTTGGACGGGCCCGGGTAGCCGATGTTGGCGCTCCACGACACCGCGTCCTTCAGCAGGCTGAGCTTGTTCGCGGGCTTGGCGCCCCACGGGTCGTTGTCGAACCAGCCGTTCAGCTGCGGCACGAGCGACGGCCACGCCGGCAGGTCGTACAGCTCGGAGTGGTACGTCACGGCCGGGAAGTTGGCCGTGTAGTGCAGCAGGAACTCCTTCGCCGCGTCCGCGTTCTGCGCGTGCTTGGGGACGATCCACTGCTGGATCACGTGCTGCGCGGCGAACGCCGCCTTCGGGCCGCGCAGGGCGGGGACGAAGAAGATGTCGTCGCCGATCGTGCGGTTGGTGCCCATCGCGGTCCGCCACGCCGAGATCGAGTTCAGGATGAAGGACGACTTGCCGGCGATGAGCGCCTGGTTGTTGGACGCCGGGTTCCACGAGAAGACCTCGCTGGTCTCGGCCCCCTTGAACAGCCGGGTCATGAACTCCACGGCCGCGATGGTCGCGTCGGAGTTGATCACGACCTGCTCGTTCTCGTCCTGGACGGAGCCGCCGAACGACCACAGCAGCGCCCGCGCCGCCATGTTCGAGTCGGTCTCGGGCGACAGCCCGATCCCGCACGGCACCCCCGTCTGCTTCTTGATCTCCGAGGCGCCGCGCAGCAGGTCGTCCCAGCTGGCCGGGCCGTTAGGCATGCCGACCTTCTGCCACATCGACTTGCGGTAGTCGCCGGGGTCGGGCGTCCAGCCGGGGCAGTAGGCGTAGAACCGCTTGGTGTTCGGGTTGTAGCTCGACTTGCGGCACAGCTCCTGCTGCTGCCCCCACCGCCGGTTCGCCTCCTGGACGACGTCGGACATGTCCAGGACGGACGGCTCGTACTGCGAGAACGGCGCGATGTGCTGGATGAGGTCGTGCCCGCGTCGCGCCTGGATCTCCGACGCGGCGCGGCGGGGGACGTCCACGGTGTTGACGTGGTCGACGCGGACGTCGACCCCGACTTTCTCGCCCCAGTCGGCGACGAACTTGTCGAACCATTTGTCGTGCCGGGGCACGAAGTGGCTCCACATCAGGATGCTGAGGGAGCCGCTCAGCTTCGACGCCGGGGAGGTGAACACCTCCTTGGGGGCGTTGCCGGAGTTCTTCGCCTGCGGTCCGCTGGACTCGCTGGCGCATCCCGCCAGGAGCCCGTACGCGCCCGCGGCGAGCGCCGTGGAGGACAGGAATCCGCGTCTGCTGACTCCGGCGATGTCGGTGCGGGGGGTGTCGGGGGTCGTCCCCTCTTGGGGGGTACTGAGCCGGTCGGCCATCGGGAGTCTCCCTCGCCGCTGAAGGTCTCCCCTCGAAGGTAGATCGACGAGGCCGTTTCATCCAGAGACGATCCGGTAACTCGGTGTCACTGTGGTCTCACCCGCAACACCGGTCCCGATGGACACCCGGGTTGCTCTTCAATGGTCATGACAAACCACTGACCCGCTGTTTCAGCGAGCCTGACTCCCGGCGGCCGCTCGCGCCGGCCGCGCCGGTGCGGCTACTTGCCGGTGGCCTCGGTGTAGGCGGCGATGACCTCGTCCGGGTCGCCGTCCATGTGCATGCGGCCCTCGTCGATCCAGATGACGCGGTCGCAGGTCTCCTTGACCACGTCCAGCTGGTGCGCGACGAGGAACACCGCCCCCGCCTCCTTGCGCAGCTCCTCGATCCGGCGCTTGCTCTTGACCTTGAACTTGGCGTCGCCGGTGGCGAGGGCCTCGTCGATCAGCAGCACGTCGTGGGTCTTGGCCGCGGCGATCGCGAACCGGAGCCGGGCGCCCATCCCGGACGAGTACGTCCGCATGGGGTACTGGATGAACCCCTCCTTGAGGCCGGCGAAGTCCACAATCTCCTGGTACCGGGACTTGGTCTCCGCCGGGGTCATGCCCATGGCGAGGCAGCCGAGGATGATGTTGCGCTCGCCGGTGAGGTCCTTCATCAGGGCCGCGTTCACGCCCAGCAGGGACGGCTGGCCGTCGGTGTACACGCCGCCCTTGTGCGGCGGCAGCAGCCCCGCGATGGCCTTGAGCAGCGTCGACTTGCCGGAGCCGTTGGTGCCGATGATGCCGACGGCCTCGCCCCGGTAGACGACGAACGACAGGCCCTTGATCGCGTGGACCTCGGTCATCGTGGGGCGGCTCTGCCGGCGCAGGACACGGGAGAAGGCCGACGCGGCGTTGCCCTTCCCGCCCGCACCGTAGACGCGGTAGATGATGTGGAGGTCGTCGACGACGACGATCGGGTCCCGGTGCGGATCGAGTTCGACGGCCCCACGGACCTTGGTGTCAGCCACGGCCGTAACGCTCCTCGGCTCTGTAGAAGTACATGAACCCGCCGACGAGCATCACCACGGCCCATACGACGGCGTACAGCCACAGGTTCGCCGACGACTGGATGCCCAAGTCCTGCTGGACGTGGTTCCGATACTCGCCCAGCAGCACGTATCTGCTGAGTTCGACGTACACGTACGCCGGGTTGAGCTGCAGCAGTTCACCCAGGATGGGGTACCCGGCCAGCCTGGAGCCCGCCTGCATCAGCGAGGGCAGGCTGAAGATGACACCGGACATGTACAGCCAGGTGCGCATGACGAACGGCAGGAGCTGGGTGATGTCGCGGTTGAACGCGCCCAGCCGGGCCATCACCATGCTGATGCCCACGTTGAACATGAGCTGCAGCATCACCACGGGCACGAACAGCAGCATCTGGAACGTGATCGGCTCACCGAAGGCCACGATGATCGTGAAGAGCACGACCAGGGCCAGCAGGAGCTGCTGGAACTCCACGACCGCGATCGCGAGCGGCAGCGTGGCGCGCGGGAAGTGCAGAGCCCGGATCAGCGAGAGGTTGTCTCCGACGGACTTGGCGCCCGCCGTCACGGACCGCTGCGTGAAGCCGAACAGGAAGACGCCGGTCACCAGGAACGGAATGAAGTCGGGAACCCCGCGGCTCAGATTCAGCAGCAACCCGAAGATCAGGTAGTAGACCGCCGCGTTCAGCAGTGGCGTCAGCAGCTGCCACACCTGGCCTAGGCGCGAGTCGCTGTACATCGAGATGTTCTTGGCGGACGCGAACGCCCAGATGAAGTTCCGCCGGGCCCACACACTCTGGAGGTACTTGCGCAGCGGGGGGCGCGCCGCGCTCTGCCTCAGCCCATGCCGAGCGGCGTAGTCGGCCAGCGTCTCGTTCACGTGATGGGGCTCCGCGATCGTTCCGACCGACTCGCCACCCGGGGAACCGAGCCGTTCCGGGTGACTCATGTCGCGAAGCTTATTGCAGTCGATGAGTCCAGAGTGACGTGTGCCCGCATGTGACCCCCGATTTGAGATCTTTACGGAATCATGTCGGCGTCCCTGGGGATACCCCGGTCATGCGCGTCAACCACAAGCGGCGCATTGCCGCGCCGTCACGGTCCGTCATGTGGCCTCGCCGCCAGGTACCGGAGCCCCGGGCCGGTCTGCTGCCTTCGGGCGTGCGGCGCTCCCGGCTGCTGCGCAGGCTCGGGCGGGCCGACCGGTGGGCGTTCGACCGGGTCGCGGCGGCGCGGCTGCGGGGGCTGGAGTACGTCCTGCCGAGGCTGTCGCGGTTCGCCGACCACGGTGTGCTGTGGTTCACGACCGCGGGGGTGCTGGGTGTCGCGGGACGGGCCCGGCTGCGCCGGGCGGCGCTGCGCGGCTCGATCGCGATCGCGGTGGCGAGCCCGGCGGTGAACATCCTCGGCAAGCACGCGTTCGGCCGCAAACGTCCCGTCGTGGATCTGGTGCCGCCGATCCGGATCCGGTGGAAGCTGCCGACGTCGCACGCCTTCCCGTCCGGCCATTCGGCGTCCGCCGCGGCGTTCGCGGCGGGCGTCGCGATGGAGGCGCCGCGCCGGGTGGCCGTGCCGGTCACGGCGACGGCCGCGGCGGTGGCGTTCTCCCGCGTCTACACCGGCGCCCACTATCCGGGCGACGTGCTCGCCGGGATGGGGATCGGCGTGCTCGCCGCGGTCGGGACGCGGATGGTGTGGCCCGCCCGCCCTCCGGTGGCCCGCGTGACCCGGGCCGGGGCGGGCATCGGCGACGGGGCGGTCACCGAGGACGGGCGGGGCCTGGTCGTGGTCGTCAATCCCGGGGCGGGCACCGCCGGTGAGGTGGCCGCCGGGATCCTGCCGGGCCGCGCGGAGATGGCCATCGGGCTGGTGGAACGGGAGCTTCCGGCGGCGGAGATCGTCCGGGCCGGGCCCGAGGAGGACATCGACAAGGTGTTCGGCGAGGCGGCCGGGCGGGCCGCGGTGCTCGCCGTCATCGGCGGGGACGGCACCGTGAACGCGGGCGCGCGGGCCGCGCTGGAACACGACGTCCCGCTGCTGGTCATCCCCGGCGGGACGTTCGACCACTTCGCCCGCGCGCTCGGCCTGGGGTCGGCGGCGGAGGCGATCGCGGCCTACCGGGACGGGCGGATCGGCCGCGTCGACGTCTCCTACGTCACACCGGCGACCGGCGGGCACGGGCGTGACGAAGAGCATCTGTTCCTCAACACCGCCAGTTTCGGTGCCTACGCCGAGATGATCGACCGGCGGGAGCGGCTGGAGCACCGGCTCGGGAAATGGCCGGCGCTCGCCGTCGCCGCCGCCCGCACGCTGCGGCATTCCGAGCCGGTCGAGCTGTTCGTGGACGGCCGCAGGCGCCACGTCTGGCTCGCGTTCGTCGGGAACTGCGCCTACGGCTCGCGGGGCGCGGCCCCCACCTGGCGGGAACGTCTCGACGACGGGCGGCTCGACATCCGGATGGTCGCCACCGGACGCCGCGTCCCCCGCGTCCGCGCGCTCGCCGCGATCCTGGCCGGGCACCTGCACGTCACGCCGGGTTACCGCGCGTGGCAGGCCGGCGGCCTGGAGGTGGTGTCGCCGTCCGGGGGCGTGCGGCTGGCCCGGGACGGCGAGGTCTCCTCGCTGCCGGCCGCGCTGCGGTTCGGCAAGCACGCCGGTGCCCTCGCGGTGTTCTGCAGTGCCGAGTCCACCGCCGGTACAGCTTGAAGTCGGCACAGTCTGAAGTTCGGCACAGCCTAAAAGTTGATATTGCACGTGCCCGCCTCGCGATTCGGCGGGCGGCGGACGGGTAGGGGACGGGACGCCCACGGAGGAGGGGGACCGGAATGACGAGTCACGACACGGGGCTGGGAGTCGACCCCGGCGCGCTCACCGACGACGACCTGTTCCGTGAGCTGGGCCACCTGTACCAGACGAGGCTCGATGCTCTCCGGCACGCCGCCGACCAGGCCTACGGGGAGCACACGCGCCGCATGAACCAGCTCGAAGCCGAATACCTGCGCAGGCGTCCGGGACGCGAGATCGATCCCGAGCGGCTGCGCGAGGGGGCACGCGCCCGCTGACGGCTTCGCGATGAGCCCCGGCCGCCCGGCCGGTTCCGCGCCACCGGCCGGACGGTCGGCCGTCCGTTCCCGGGCGTCCGGCGGCGCCTGCGGGGGCTGGTCTTGTTCGGGGGTTCGTCTTGTTCGGGTAAAAGGCCGGGCGTTGGCGGTAGGGGAGCGGGAGGGTCCGTAACAGGATCCGGAAGGGATCCTCGGGGGGTGTGATCTGTGGGGCGGACCCGGCCTGGCCGGAATCGACTGCGTCATCGGAAGAGACTGGGCCATCGGAAACGGCTGCGTCATCGAAGACGGCAGGGTCATGGGCACCAGCCAAGGCTTCGTGAGTGCGTACGGCAGTGGTGGCCGTTCGTGGCGGGGGCGCTGGCGACGTCCGGGCTCCTGCTCGGCGCCTACCTGTGGGCACCGCGGGAACCGGGCGCCGCGACGGCGCTGGCCGTGACGGAGGACGGCCCACCCGACCGGCCGTTACAGAAGAAGCCCGTGCGGGGGAGGACCGTGCAGGCGCGGCCGATGAGCAGTTACACGACGCATTTCACGCCGGGGGAGCCCCGGGTGCACAACATCGAGCTGGCCGCCGAGATCCTGGACGGGCACATCGTCGCCCCCGGCCGGACGTTCTCGTTCAACGGCGTCGTCGGGCCGCGCACCGAGAGCCGCGGTTACGTGCCCGCCCCGGCCATCATGGGCTCGCGGCTGGTGAACGATGTGGGCGGCGGCATCTGCCAGGTGTCCTCGACGCTGTTCAACGCGGTGTTCCGGGCGGGCCTGGACATCCGGAAGTCGCGCGCACACACCATGTACATGCCGGAGTACCCGGAGGGTCGCGAAGCCGCGGTGTCCTATCCGGCACTGGATTTCACCTGGCGGAACGACACGGGGCGTCCCGTGCGCATCCAGGTCGCCTACACGGCGTCGTCGCTGACGGTCAGCCTGTGGGGCGAACGCAAGTACCAGGTGCGGTCGAAGACGTCCGACCGGTACGGGGTCAAGCCCTACGGGACGGGTGTGGGGCGGGGGCGCAAGTGCGTTCCCACGGTCGGCCGCGAGGGTTTCGAGATCGACGTCTGGCGGACGCTGCTCGACGACGGCCGGAAGGTCCGCCGCGAGAAGTTCCACACCGAGTACCGTCCCCAGCCCGAGGTGAAGTGCGTGTAGGGGCGCGTGCGGGGCACGGCGGGGCGCGTGACATCGTGAAGGCATGGCGGTACGCGAAGGAACGTACGAGCTGGGGCCGGACGATGGGCGGCTGCTGATCAGGACGGGCCGCAGCGGACTCGGACGGCGGGCCGGCCACGACCTCACCATCGAGGCCACCCGGTGGACGGCGGCGGCCGAGGTCCGGGAGCCTCTGGACGCGTCGTCGGTCGAGGTGACCGTCGACGTGGACGCGCTGGAGGTGCGGGAGGGCGCCGGCGGCGTGAAGCCCCTGACCGGCGATGACCGCGCGGAGATCGAGAAGAACCTGCGCAAGGTGCTCGACGTCCGGCGGTATCCGCACATCACGTTCGTCTCCACCCGGATCGCCGGGGACGAGGAGATCGAGGGCGACCTGACGATCATGGGGCGGGTGAAGCCGGTGCGGATCCGGGCCGCCCTGGACGGCGACCGGGTGCGGGGCGGCGTCACCGTGACGCAGAGCCGCTGGGGCATCAAGCCGTACTCGGCGTTCTTCGGCGCGCTCCGGCTCGCCGACGACGTCGAGATCGAGTTCGACCTCACGTTCCCCGCTTAGCGCGGGCGGCGCGCGTGAACTGGTCGTCGAGGCTGCGCGGGAACGGCAGCATCCGGTGCCGTTCCCGCCAGGGTGCGAATTGGCGGACGGCGTTGAAACCGGCTGCGGTGACGATGCGCTCGACGTTCGGGCCTGGCGTGTGGGCGGGGTAGACGTCCAGGTGGACGATCTCTGCGGGCAGACCGTCCGGCCTGTGGGGTGACACCAGCGTCATGGGCGGACGGACCCGTTCGGCGGACGCCATGTCCCGCGCGTAGGCGACGAGTTCGAGTGTCTCCAGGTCGGGTCCGCTGTGGACGATGAGCCAGCCGTCCACGTCGATCGGTTCCGATGGGGGATCGGTGAGGACCAGCGGTGAGACCTCGTCGGAGACGTCGCGCAGGTAGGCGTCATGGGCGGGGTTCAGCGGCTCCAGGACGAACGTGCGGTCGAAGCGCGGCGGGACGGCGGGCAGCAGCGGCCGGTACGCGTCCCAGCGCAGCAGCCGCGCCAGATGCGTGACCCTCGTCCCGGACGGGAAGCGGGTGAGTTCACCCCTGAGCCCGGCCGGGAACGCGTCCACGATCACCTCGTCCGGTGCGGCGTCCGCCGCGCTCTCCACGACTTGCCAGCCGCCCGTGACGCGGGGATCGGCTGCGAACGGCGACCCGGTCACCACGGTCACCGGTTCGTCCAGGGACAGGGTGTGCAGGACGGACCGGAGCCGCGTCAGATGCCCCAGCCCGTCACCGGCCGCATAGCAGACGATCAACGGACCGAGTCGAGGACCGCCAGGTAACCGGCGGTCTCGGCGGCCGGGGTGAAGTCGCGGCGGATGCGTTCGGCTCCCGCCGCGCCGAGCTTCGCCAGTTCGTCGGCGCCCGCCCGCGCCGCCCGGTCGATCGCCGCGCGGCAGCCGTGCGCGTCGCCGGCGGGGAACACGAAACCGATCTCGTCGTCGGCGACGTCCGCGAGCCCGCCGGCGTCCGACGCGATCAGCGGCACGCCGAGCGCCGCCGCCTCCAGCGCCACGTTCGGCATCCCGTCGTAGAACGACGGCAGCGCGACGAGGTCGCAGCTCGCGTAGACGGCCGGGAGGTCGTACCGCTCCATGAACGGCAGGGACGAGTGCGGGATCTCGCGCCCGGCCAGCCACTCGGTCACGGACTCCTCGACCTCGCCGACCAGCAGCAGATGGAACGCCTCGGCGTGCCCCGACGCGGCCAGCGCCTCCAGGAAGAAGCCGACGCCCTTCTTGACCTTGAGCTGCCCGATGAGGCCGACCGTCCGGCGTCCCGGCCCGACATTGCCGTCCCGCCAGGCCCGGCCCCGCTCCCGCTCGGACGGCAGGATCCGCCACTGCGCGGTGTCGACGCTGTTCGCGACGAACGTGACGGCGGCGTCCGGGGCCAGCGCCGACACCAGCGGCGCGTGCGACCGGGCGACGACGCAGACGCGGGACGAGGCGCGCAGCGCGTCCGCCAGGACGCCGCGCCGCCGCATCGAGAACACGCCGACGTCGATGTCGTTGCCGCGCAGCAGCGTGACGAGCGGCGCGTCCAGCAGCGCGGACAGCACGGGCGCGGCGAGCATGGCGTACACGCCGCCGAACGCGACCACATGGCTGTAGCCGGTGAGGTTCTCGGCGATGATCGTCGTCCAGAGCCGGCGCAGCGCGTGCTCGGAGTCGTCGCCGAGCGGCGCCGTCAGCAGCCGCCCGCCGTGCTCCCGCTCGACGCCCCACCGGCGGGCCCGGCGCGTCAGATGGGCGACGTCGACCTCGACGCCCGCGCCGCGCAGGCCCCGCACGATCCGGTCGCACGACTGCGCCATGCCGCCGCGGCTCGGCGGATAGTGCTCGGTGATCCACAGGACGCGGGGCATCAGCTGTCCACGAACCCCGTGTCGTCGTCCGGCCCCCAGTCGCCGCCGGACGAGTAGTCGTCACCGGGGTTGAACGCCCCGCGGTCGTACTCGTCGAACGACGAATACCAGTGGACGTCGCTGTAGACCTGCGAGCTGTGCCGGTAGTAGTGGCGCCGGTACCCGCCCGTCCAGGACGGATGGTGCGGGTCCCGCGTCCCGTACCCCTGCGCCGCCGCGCATTCGGGGCACAGTCCGCCCTGCGCGGCGTGCGCGGCGCAGACGGGGCGGCGGCACTGCGGGCAGGACGCCACCGCCGCCTGGCCGCAGCGGCCCAGCACGAAGAAGCCGGTGGTCACGGTGCAGCGGGTCATCTGGTCCTCCTCGCGGCTGTTCCCGGCGGCGTCCACCGGAACGGCTCCGTCGACACTTGCAGGATCAGGTCGACCAGGGCCTGGTTCTCGCGGGGGCCGGGGAACTTCCCGCTCGCGCGGACCACCGTCCGCCTCCCCGGCTTGACCCGGACCCTGACCCAGCCGGGCGGCGGCGACGGGGGCCGCTGGACGGCGGCGTCCTTCGGCAGCCGCCGGGTGACCCGCACCAGCTGCACCGTCTTCGACTTGCTCTTGAGCTTGATCTTGCCGCGCGGGTTCCGCTTGCGGTAGCTGCGGTTGCGCACCCGGTCGGTGACGACGAGTTCGACGACGCTGCCGTCGCGCAGTTCGGCGCGCACGCGCAGCCACGGATCGAACGCGAACCACTGCTTCAGCCCCGAGACCGGGGGGCGGGAGGGCAGTTCCTGCTTCGGGCCGTTCTTCTCCGGGACGGCCGGGCCCCGCATGTCCGCCGCGACCGACAGCACCCCGCCCGGCGCCATGTCGGCCGTGAGAACCCGCAGCATCGGCACGAGCACGCCCGGGACCCGCTGGTGCAGCAGCCACTTGCGCCGCCTCACCTGCTCGCCGTGCCGCGCGAGGCTCTGGATGACCGGTTCCCAGTCGTCCCGCCGCAGCGAGACCGAGAAGGCCCTCTCCAGGGTGAGGGCCTTGTGAAGCGGATGGAACCGCTCGATGGCGGCCTTCTGCTTACGCCAGAACATGACGTACCCCTATCGAACCTGTGTGAGAGTGCTGTAGACCTCGGCCAGCCGGGCGCGCGACCGCGCCCAGGTCAGGCTCTCCTCGATGTGCTCACGGCCCCTGCGCCCCATCGCGGCGGCCTCCTGCGGGTACTCCAGCAGGATGCGGACGGCTCTGGCCAGCTCGGCGGGACGGTCGGCCGGGACGAGCCGCCCGTGCTCCCCGTCCGCCATCAGCTCCCGCACCGCCGGCAGATCCGAGGCCACCACCGGCACACCGGCCGCCATGGACTCGATCACCTTCAGCGGCGCGCACCCCTGGTCGAGGTTGCGGGCGCAGCCGGTCAGCGGCGCCAGCGACACCTCCGCGTGCGCCAGCCAGGCGGCGACCTCGTGATGCGGCAGCGTGAACCGCCAGTCGATCCTGTCGGCGACCCCGAGCCGCTCGGCCAGCCGCCGCGCCGGCTTCGCCCGCCGCTCCGGGACGGACGCGCAGATCACCAGCCGCAGGCCGGGCAGGTCGGCGAGCCTCGCGAACGCGCGCATCAGCACGTCCAGGCCCTGCCACGGCTGCATCGCGCCGACGTAGACGAGATACCGCTCCGGTGCGTCCGCGGGACGTGCCGGGTCGCCGGCCGTTTCGGCCCCATTGGGCACCAGGTGAATCCTGTCCTCGGGCACGCCCCGTTCCCGGACGGCGCCGCCGATCACCCGTGACGGCACCACGATCGCGTCGCTGCGCTCCAGGCAGAACCGCTCCAGTTCGCGGATCTTGCCGAGCGTGCTCGGCGCCGCCCACGGCCACGTGTGGCTCATCTCGATGGACGGCAGGCCGTTGACCTCGTACACGACCTTGTGGCGCCGTCCGTCCGCGACCACCGGGAGCGCGCTCCACGGGTCCCGGACGTGGCAGACCTCTAGTGTGTCCCAATGCGGCGCGAGATGGCCGGCGACCCAAGCGGAGAACGCCTCGGCGCGGTCGATGAGATTCGGGATCCGCGCGTCGAACCGTGCGATCTCCCGCGTCCCCTCCCGCTGGTAGCGCGGCAGGTCACCGCCGCCGATCACGCCGAGGAGGCCGCCCCCGAACCGCGTGAACAGCTCGTCGGCCATCTGCGCGATGTGGACCGCCGACCCCTTGCTGGACGGGAACCGGTCGAACGCGACATATGCCGCCCTGTGGCTCACCCGACCCGCACCTCCTGCATCGTCCGCAGTGCCCGGTGCCAGGAGATCTGGTCTTCGAGGCCGTCCCGAAGACCGATCGCCGGCGTCCAGCCCAGAAGCCGTTGGGCGCGCCTCATGTCGGCCCACGTCCGAGTGGCGTCCCCGGCCACGGGCGTCTCCCGGTGGATCTCCGCCTGCACGCCCAGGGCGCCCGTCAGCATCGTGATCGCCTCCCGCACGGCCACATGCTCACCATGACCGACATTGATGGCGATACCGGGCGGCAGCTCCTCGGCCGCCGCCGCCAGCGTCGCCGCCACCACGTCCCGGACATGCGTGAAGCTCCGCGAACTGCGCCCGTCCCCGAACACCGGCAGCGGACGCCCGTCCAGCGCCGCCTCCGCGAACCGGTGGAACGCCATGTCGGGCCGCTGCCGGGGCCCGTACACCGAGAAGTACCTGAGCAGGACCGTCCGCAGGCCGGCGTCCGCCGCCAGGCCCGCGAGCCGCTCCACCTCGACCTTGCTGACCGCGTACGGGCTCGCCGGATTCAGCGGATCGTCCTCCCGGTTCGGCCGCCGCCCCGCCGACCCGTACACCGACGAACTGGACGCGACCACGACCTTCGGCCTGCACCCCGCCGGCCTGTCCGCGCACGCCGCGAGCAGCCGCCGCGTCGCCGTCACGTTGTCCCGCTCGGCGATGGCCCGGCCGGGCCCCCACGAGTCACGCACGCCGGGACGTCCCGCCAGATGGACGACGACGTCCGCCGCCGCGACGACGTCCAACTCGTCCACCGCCAGATCGACCTCGGCCACGACGACGCCCGGCCGTACCGCGACCTCCGCCCACGTCCGCCGCGCCACCTGGGGCGTCGGCGACCGCGAGGGCGCGTCAACAGCGAGAACCTCGTGCCCCGCGCCCGAAAGCGCGTCGACCACATGGCTCCCGATGAATCCCGCCGCCCCAGTCACGACCACCCGCACGCGGGCACTTTATCCGCCGCCGCCCAAACCGGGACAGGGCTCCTGTCCCTGTTCCACCGGGACACGGCATACCCGGCACGGGGGAGCTGCTCAGCGACGCCGGTGGGCAGCCAGGGTGAGCCGGCGGTGCACGCGGGTCCGGAACCGGGGCAGGATGACGAAACCGCCCCAGGGCATGTCGGAGCAGTAGGGGCCCATGGCCCGGAACTGGCGGGCCGCGACGGCCCCGGAACCGATCCGCGAGGCGCAGAAGGCCAGGTGCATCCGGTCGAACACGGCCCTGGCGTGCGGGAGCGTGCCCTTCTCGGCGGCGGGTTTCTCCCAGAGATCCACGGCCCTGTCCACCGCCTGGGCAGCCTGGAAACCCTTCCAGAACAGGGCTTCGGTCTCGCCCTCCGCCCGGCCGTCCATGAGGGCCATCGCGTACTCGATCACCGCGAACAGCGACAGGGCGTGCAGCGGCGAGCCGGGCGGCGCGGCGGCCGAGGCACGCTCGGCGAAGCCGAACATCTCGGCGTGGGAGCCGCTCCACTTGGCGCACAGGTACTGCAACGCGTGATAGTGCCCGGTGACGTGCTCCGGGTCGCGCTGGACGAGCCCGTCCCAGCGTCGTTCGAACTCCGCCCTGGGAACCTGCAAGCCGCGCGCCAGCAGCACCGCGACCCCCCACGGCGTGGGGTCATGCGGCGCCCGCGCCATGGCCGCCGACAGGGCGGCGTCCGCCGCGTGAAGCCGCTCGAAGAAGGTGGACCAGGCGCTCTTGCGGACGTACCTGGCGTAGGCGCTGCCGCGGATCGCCCAGCCCTGCACCACCAAGGCCCTCGCGTTGACCAGGTGGGCGTCGGCGCTGCCCGGCTCCGCCGCCACCCATTCCGCGATCGTCCGGTGGCAGTCCTCGTCGTGCGCGAGCCTGTCGACCCGGTGCGCCTTGCGGTCCCAGTCGTCGCCCGTCTCCCGCAGTAACGCCGCTGCGGGCCGCCGATCTCCTGCCCGCAGCGCCGCCACCGCGTCCAGCACCGCGTGGTCGTCGTAAGCCGGATCGAAACTCACGCTCATCGCCATCTCCTCGTCCGCCCTCAATGCGGCGGATCATGCTAGGAACACGAGGCGGCGGCGCACCCACGAACAGATTTCACTTCGGCCACGAAGATCGTCCGGCGACGCCCTTCGCGCCGCCTGGCCCGAGTCACCCCCCGGCCATGGCGCCGACGACCATGAAGGGCTCGGCGCCCGCCGCGACCCGCTCGGGGAGGACGCTCCCCGGCGGGTCGTGCGATAGGTCCTGCTCGCAGGCGAAGAAGCGGACGAACGCGCGGCGGCGTCCGGTGGCGCGGTCGCGGATCGTCCCGCGCAGCACCGGATACCGGGCCTCCAGGGCGTCCAGGACCGTGCACAGCGTGACCGGCCCGGGGACGTCCAGCTCCACCTCGCCCTGCACACCGGCGAGCACGCGCAGGTGCGCGGGCAGCACGACGCGTATCATGGCAGCGTCTGGACTTCCACCGACAGCACGGCCGGCAGGTCGCGGACGATCGGCCCCCAGGTGTCCCCGGCGTCGGCGGACGCGTACACCTGGCCGCCCGTCGTACCGAAGTAGATGCCACACGAGTCGAGGGAGTCGACGGCCATCGCGTCCCGCAGCACATTCACGTAGCAGTGGCTCTGCGGCAGGCCCTTGGTGAGGGGCTCCCACTCGTTGCCGCCGACCCGGCTGCGGTAGACGCGCAGCCGTCCCTCCGGCGGGTAGTGCTCGGAGTCGCTCTTGATCGGGACGACGTACACGGTGTCCGGCTCGTGCGCGTGGACGGCGATCGGGAACCCGAAGTCGCTCGGCAGGTCGCCGCTGATCTCGTGCCAGTTCTCGCCCGCGTCGTCGCTGCGCATGACGTCCCAGTGCTTTTGCATGAACAGCACCTCGGGACGCGCCGGATGCATCGTGATGCGGTGCACGCAGTGCCCGACCTCGGCGTCCTGGTCGGGGATGCCCTCCGAACGCAGCCCGCGGTTGATCGCCTTCCACGTCTTGCCGGCGTCGTCCGTCCGGAACGCGCCCGCCGCGGAGATGGCGACGAACATGCGCGCCGCGTCGACGGGATCCCGCACGATCGTGTGCAGGCACATCCCGCCGGCGCCCGGCTGCCAGGACGGCCCGGACCCGTGCTCGCGCAGCCCCGGCAGCTCCTGCCACGACGCCCCGCCATCGGCCGACCGGAACAGGGCGGCGTCCTCGATCCCCGCGTGGACGGTGTCCGGATCCGTCGGCGACGCCTCCAGATGCCAGACCCGCTTGAACTCCCACGGCTTCGGCGTGCCGTCGTACCACTGGTGCGTCCCGGGCACGCCCTCGTAGGCGAACTCGTTGCCCACCGGCCGCCACGTCGCGCCGCCGTCGTCGGACCGCTGGATCAGCTGCCCGAACCACCCCGTGGACTGCGACGCGTACAGCCGCGACGGATCGGCGGCCGACCCCGCGACGTGGTAGATCTCCCAGCCGCCGAAGTGGGGCCCGCTGACCTCCCAGTTCTCGCGCGCCCCGTCCGCCGTCAAGATGAACGCGCCCTTCCGCGTACCGACCAGAACCCGCACTCCGCTCATGGCTGCTCCCTCCGAGCGCCTCCCGGCATGCTTTGACCGCCGATACTGACCCCCACCACCGACAAAACTCATCGCCGGTCCACGGTCCCGCCGACGGGCCATGATCGCCAGTAGTGGAGGACGCCGAGCGCTACGACCGCTCGGAGTCGACGATCAAGGAATCCCGTTCACCCCACCCGGGGTGCGACCCGCGGCAGCCCATCCAGGTCGCTGTCCGCTCCAACCCGCCGCCCCCTACGGCTCAACCGCTTGCGGAACTCAATGGTCGCTGGTCATCTCAGCGTTGCGGTACTGGGCAGCCGTCTCCGAAAGCACCGGCGCAGCCGACGAGGCCGCAGAATCGCGGACCATCGCCGACCTCGCCCATACCCAACTGACCGAACAAGGCTGGTCACCCTCGACGCGCATGGCGAAACCCGCGTCTAGCCACGCTGGACGTCAGGGGAGATCGTGCGCGCCGCTCTTGATGTGGTCAGTGAGCGCTTGCCAGGCAGTGGGGACGAGGGCGAGTCGTGGACCGTCGGGGTTCTTGGAGTCGCGGACGGCGATGGCAGGGGCGAGAGCCGCGACCTCGACACAGTCGCCGCCTTGGCCTGTGCTGCGGCTGCTCTTCCTCCACTGGATTGTCGACCGGTCGGTGGTGCTCACGTGTAGCCCTCCTGGATCTTCTGGATCACCTTGAGAGACTCGTCGGTCGGGAGCGACTCTCCCATGACCAGGTCGAAACGCACTCTGTATTCCGCGACCGTGCTTCCGTCCTCGATCAGCTGGCTGATCTCCGGACCCTCATGGTAGGCGAGATCGACTCCTCCAGGAAGGCTGAGCACCTTGAAGGCGCCGTCCAATCCTGCGTAGGTCATGGATGTGAAGGGCAGCATTCTGATTTCGACGCGCGGGTTTGTCGTTGCCACATCGATCAGCTTGGCCAACTGCTCGCGCATGACCTCTGGGCCGCTAAAGGGGCGCTGGAGCGCCGCCTCGTCGATGACGAACCACATGCGTGGGCATCGTTGCGTATGAGGAGTTCCTGGCGTTCCATGCGAGCGGAGACACGGTCCTCCAAGGCATCGAGCGGGAGGCCCGAGCTCATCACGGCGCGCGCGTAACCAGGCGTCTGGAGTAGACCGGGCACGGCCGAGGACTCGAAGGAACGCATTGCGCTGCACTCGGTTTCGAGTTGCGCGTACCTTGAGAAGCCGGGCGGGGCGGCCAGGTGCTTGCCTTCCCGTTTGATCTCTCGCCACATGTGCCAGAACGCGCGCGCCTGGGTCTTGAAGAACACGTCCAGGTCGTCGGCCGTCGGCTCGGACGGTGGCTTCTGCGCGGTCTCCAGTTTTCGATCCAGCTCGCCTGGCATCCGAGGGCTTGTGCGAGTTGTGGGCGTGACAGACCGGCTGCTTCGCGATGGGCGCGCAGTACCGCGCCGAATGTTCGAAGCAACGGGTCACGGGTGTAGCCGTCTTGCTCCTTCGGCATTTGGGGGGTCCCTCGTCCGGGGCGGGGTGCCGTCTGGGGGAGTGGGTGGCCAGCCTGCACGACCCTCGGGTGGGGATCGAGCCGACGCTCATGTTCCCCACGGCGCCGCTGCTGCGGGGCGCGCTGCTCCGGCAGGCCGAGAGCGCCAAGGCCAGGATCCGATGAGCCCGGCGCGGCCGGTGGACGTCCCCCCGGGCCTACCGGCCGCGTCGTTCCACGGGAAGGGAATGCCGTGAATCCGCGGGCTGAGAATCAAGTGGTCTCGGGTGCGCCACGTAATGAGCGGCGTATTCATCTGGACGTGCTTCGGGCCGTTGTTGAGGCGCGGCCTGAGTTGGGGTGCGGAATTGTTGAACGGCGCGGGACGCCCATGTTGAGCGTCGTCCGGTACGGCGGGACGGGGCCGTTGGCCGAAATCGGGTGCGACTACGTGCGGGCGGCGTGGTGGTTCACGCGGAGTGATGGAAACCGATCGCGCGGGTCCAGGACGCGGCCGAGGTCGTGCGATTGCTCGTCCGCGTATTGGATTAGCGGGGGCGGGCTGCCTTTCGCGTCCCATCCGTGATGGGCCGCCGGTATGATCACCGGCCTTCGGAGAGGTTGGATCATGACGACGACCCAGGGTGAGCGGCAAGAGGCGCCCGCGTGCTATCGGCATCCCAAGCGCGAGACCTATGTGCGCTGCACGCGTTGTGACCGCTACATCTGCCCGGACTGCATGCGTGACGCGGCGGTGGGGCACCAGTGCGTCGAATGCGTGCGCGAGGGCAACAGGACGGTCCGGCAGGGCCGGACGGTCTTCGGCGGCAAGGTCTCGGTGACGCCCTGGGCGACCTACGTCCTGATCGCCGTGAACGTGCTGGTGTACCTGGGTGAGCTGGCCAAGCCCGACCTGGCCGACAAGCTCGGGTCCCTGGGCATGGGCCTCATCGGCCCGGACGGTGCGATGTACGCGGCCGACGGCGGGACGTACCCGGGGTTCGAGTCGGTCGGCGTCGCGTACGGCGAGTGGTACCGGCTGATCACCTCCGCGTTCGTGCACCTGCTGCCCACGGAGGGCGGCTTCGGGATCCTCCACATCGTCATGAACATGTGGTGGCTGTGGCGGCTCGGCCGGCCGACCGAGGAGATGCTCGGCCGGTGGCGCTTCCTCGCCCTGTACCTGCTGGCCGCGCTTGGCGGCTCGGTCCTCGGCTACCTGATCGACCCGGGCATGAACGCGATCGGCGCCTCGGGGGGCGTCTTCGGGCTCACCGCGGCCTACTGGATCTTCATGCGCCGGCTCGGCCACCCCATGCACGAGGCCAACCGGCTCGTCGTGTTCGCGATGATCTGGCTGGTCGTCTCGGCCGGGGTCACCGCGTGGCAGGGTCACCTGGGCGGTCTACTCGCGGGCGGCGCCATCGCTCTGGCCTTCGCCTACGCACCGAGAGAACGACGCCTTCTCGTCCAGGTGGGCGCCGCCGCGGCCATGCTTGTCCTGCTGGCCGCCCTGGTGGTGATCAAGACCTCGGAACTCGGTGGCACCCTCGTGTGACTTCGCGGCCGGGTTCAGCGGGGGCGGGCCACGCGGGCCTCGTCCCAGACGGGCTCGGGGGACTCGTAGACGGAGCCGTCGGCGCCGAAGATCAGGTGGCGGTCGAAGGAGCGGGCGAACCAGCGGTCGTGGGTTACCGAGACGACCGTGCCCTCGTAGGAATCCAGGCCCTCTTGGAGGGCTTCGGCGCTGGCCAGGTCGAGGTTGTCGGTCGGCTCGTCCAGGAGGAGGAGTGTGGCGCCGCCCAGTTCCAGGAGCAGGATCTGCAGGCGGGCCTGTTGGCCGCCTGAGAGGGTTTCGAAGGGCTGTTCCGCGCAGACGTTCAGCTCGTAGCGGGCCAGGGCGCTCATGGCGTCGTTGCGCAGGCGGGCGTGTTCGGTCATGACGATCTCGCACGGGGTGCGGCCCGCCAGGTCGGGGCGGGCGTGCGTTTGTGCGAAAAGGCCGGGGACGACGCGCGCGCCCAGGCGGGCCACGCCGGTGTGGGCTACGGGTTCTACCGGTGTGGCGCCTCGGGGGAGTGCTTCGGCTATTGCGGTCAGGAGGCGTAGGAAGTGGGATTTGCCGGAGCCGTTGGAGCCCAGGACCGCCACGCGTTCGCCGTACCAGATCTCGGCGTCGAAGGGCTTCATGAGACCCGTCAGCTCGAGGCTCTCGCAGATCACCGCGCGTTTGCCGGTGCGGCCACCGTGCAGGCGCATCTTGAGGTTCTGGTCGCGGGGCGGGACTTCCGGCGGGCCGGCCTCCTCGAACTTGCGCAGGCGTGTCTGCGCCGCGCGGTAGCGGGACGCGAAACCGTCGTTGACCGTGGCCTTGACTTTGAGGGTGTTGACGAGCTCCTTGAGCTTCGCGTGTTCCTCGTCCCAGCGGCGGCGCAGCTCCTCAAGGCGTTCGTTGCGGTCGCGGCGGGCGGCGGCGTAGGTGGAGAAGCGGCCGCCGTGAACCCACACCCGGCCCGCCTCGACGGTGACGATGCGTTCGGCGGACCGGTCGAGCAGCTCGCGGTCGTGGGAGACGAGCAAGATCGTCTTGGCCGATTCGCGCAGTCTCTCCTCGAGCCACCGCTTGGCCGGGACGTCCAGGTAGTTGTCCGGCTCGTCCAGGAGAAGGACCTCGTCGGGGCCGCGCAGCAGGGCTTCGAGGGCCAGGCGTTTCTGCTCGCCGCCGGAGAGGGTGCGCACCTCGCGCCACCGGCACGAGTCATAGGGGACGCCGAGGGCGGCGACGCAGCAGGCGTCCCACAGGACCTCGGTCTCGTAGCCGCCCGCGTCGCCCCAGCCCGCGAGGGCCGTCGCGTACCTGAGCTGCGTCGGCTCGTCGTCGCGCTCCATCATGGCGAGTTCGGCGGCCTCGACCGCGGCCGCGGCCTCCCGTACCCGGGGCGGCGCGACCGACAGCAGCAGGTCGTGGACGGACGAGTCGTCCCGCATGCCGCCGATGAACTGCCGCATCACGCCCAGGCCGCCGCTGTGCGCGACCGTTCCCTCCTGGGGCGCGAGGTCCCCTGAGACAAGGCTGAGCAGCGTCGTCTTGCCGGCGCCGTTCGGGCCGACGAGCGCCGCCGTCACGCCTTCGCCGACCCGGAAGGAGACGTCGTCCAGCAGCACCCGGCCGTCCGGCAGGGTGTGGCGGACATGACCGACCTCGACGTGACCCACGATGGCTCCCTCTCGCTCCGTGCCGAGTCTCAGGAACGCCGGGCGGGCCGTCAAACGGATTTCGGCGACGCGGGCGGCGTCAGCCGTCCAGGAGGGAACGGACGCGGGCGGCCACGGTGTCCAGCGGCGCCTTCACCGTTTCGCCGGTGGCGCGGGCGGTGAGTTCAGCGACGCCTTCGGCCAGGCCGCGGCGGCCGACCGTGACACGGAACGGGATGCCGGTCAGCTCGGCGTCGCGGAACTTCACCCCGGCCCGTTCGGCGCGGTCGTCGATCACCACCTCGACGCCGGCCGCGGACAGGGCGGCGTAGACGTCCTCGGCGGCCCCGGCGACGTCGGCGTCGTCGGACTGGGCCACCACGACGGCGACCTGGAACGGCGCGACGGACGGCGGCCAGACGATGCCGCGGTCGTCGTTGTGCGTCTCGACGATCGCGGCCATCGCGCGTTCGACGCCGATGCCGTAACTGCCCATGATCACCGGGACGCGCTTGCCGTCCGGGTCCAGGACCTCGACGCCGAGGGCGCGGGCGTAGCGGTCGCCGAGCTTGAAGATGTGCCCGACCTCGATCGCGCGCTGGATCTCCAGGGCCCCGCCGCAGCGGGCGCAGGTCTCCCCGGCCCCGACCTCGCGCAGGTCGGCCCACGAGCCGACCTCGATGTCGCGGCCGACGTCGACTCCCCGCAGGTGGACGTCGTCGATGTCGGCGCCGGTGAACATGTCGCGGCGGCCCCGCAGCGCCTCGTCCGCGATCACGGGGAGGGGCGCGGGGAGGAACGCGTCGACCGCGCCGAGGCTGCCGGGCAGCGCGCCCAGGGCGTCCTGGATCTCGGCCGGGTCGGCGGCGCGGATCTCGGTGACGCCGGTCGCGTCCACGAGCTTCTGCTCGTTGAGCGGGTGGTCGCCGCGCAGCAGGACGAGCGTGAGGGTGCCGTCCAGGATGTAGACGAGCGTCTTGATCTGCCGGTCCGCCGGCGCGTCGTAGGCGCGCAGATCCTCGATGGTGCGGACGCCGGGCGTGTCGAAGCGCTCCGGCGCGGGCAGGCCCGGCCCGTCGGACGCGGCGGGCAGCTCCGACGTCGCCCGCTCGATGTTGGCCGCGTAGCCGCACGCCGGGCAGTGGACGACGAGGTCCTCGCCGACGTCGGAGGGGCACATGAACTCGGTCGAGTCGGCGCCGCCCATGGTGCCGCTGGACGCCTCGCACGCCAGCGCGGGCAGACCGAGCCGGGCGAAGATCCGGGTGTAGGCGCCGTGGTAGGCCTCGAACGAGGCGTCCAGGCCGGGACCGTCCACGTCGAAGCTGTAGGCGTCCTTCATCGTGAACTCGCGGGTCCGCATGAGGCCGCCCTTGGGGCGCGGCTCGTCCCGGAACTTCGTCTGGAACTGGTACCACTGCTGCGGAAGCTGCCGGTAGGAGTTCAGCTCGCGGGCGACCGTCGCGAAGATCTCCTCGTGCGTCATGCCGAGGGCGTGCTCGGCGCCGCGGCGGTCGCGCAGGCGGAACATCTCCTGGCCCATCAGGTCCCAGCGCCCCGAGCGCCGCCACGGCTCGGCGGGATGGAGGGCGGGGAGCAGCATCTCCTGAGCGCCGATCGCGTTCATCTCCTCCCGCACGATCCCGATGATCTTGGCCCGGACGCGGACCGCCAGCGGCAGCAGCGAATAGTGGCCGGCCGTGAGCTGCCGGACGTAGCCCGCGCGGAGCAGCAGCCGGTGACTCGGCGCGTCCGCCTCGGCGGGGTCGTCACGGAGCGTGGGAACGAACATCTGGGACCAGCGCATCCCGCGAGCGTAGCGAAGCACCCGCCGGTCGGCCCGTCCGCCGGTCGGCACGCGCCGCGAGTCAGTACCCTGACTTCCGTGAGTCGAGAAGGTGTGACGCCGCAGAGCGAGGATTTCTCCGCCTGGTACAACGAGCTGGTCGTGCAGGCCCAGCTCGTCGACCGCGGTCCGGTGCGCGGCACGATGGTCATCCGCCCGTACGGGTACCGCATGTGGGAGCTGCTCCAGGCCGACCTGGACCAGCGGATCAAGGACGCGGGGCACGACAACGCGTGCTTCCCGATGTTCATCCCGGAGTCGTATCTCAAGCGCGAGGCCCAGCACGTGGAGGGTTTCTCCCCCGAGCTGGCCGTCGTGACGCACGCGGGCGGCAAGGACCTGGAGGAGCCGCTGGTCGTGCGGCCGACGTCCGAGACCGTCATCGGCGAGTACATGGCCAAGTGGATCGACTCCCACCGCGACCTGCCGCTGCTGCTGAACCAGTGGGCCAACGTCGTCCGCTGGGAGATGCGGCCCCGGATGTTCCTGCGGACGACCGAGTTCCTCTGGCAGGAGGGCCACACCGCCCACGCCGACGAGGACGACGCGATGCGCGAGACGATGTGGGCCCTGGACGCCTACACCAGCCTCGCGCGCGACCTGGCGGCGATGCCGGTCGTCGCGGGGGAGAAGACGCCCGGTGAGCGGTTCGCCGGCGCCGTCCGCACGTACACCATCGAGGGCATGATGCGGGACGGTCGGGCGCTGCAGGCCGGGACGTCGCACTACCTCGGCACCAACTTCGCCAAGGCGTTCGAGATCCAGTACCAGGACGAGGCGGGCAAGCTGACCCTCGCGCACACCACGTCCTGGGGCATGAGCACCCGCATGATCGGCGGCGTGATCATGACGCACGGGGACGACAAGGGGCTGGTGCTGCCGCCGCGCATCGCGCCGTACCAGGTCGTGATCGTCCCGATCGGGCGCAAGGAGCAGGGCGAGGAGGCCGCGGCGGAGGCCCGCAGGCTGGGCGCGGCGATCAAGGCGACGGGCATCCGCGTCCACGTCGACGACAACCGTCCGCAGCTGTCGCCGGGCTTCAAGTTCAACGAGTGGGAGATGCGCGGCGTCCCCGTCCGCATCGAGCTGGGCAAGCGCGACATCGAGGCCGGCGTCGCCACTCTCGCCCGGCGGCTGCCGACGGTCGAGGGCCAGGGCAAGGAGCAGATCCCGCTGGACAAGCTCGCCGAGGTGCTGCCGGGCATCCTCGACGGCTTCCAGTCGTTCCTGCTGGACCGCGCCGAAACGTTCCGCGAGGACCACACCGCCGTCGTGGACGGCTGGGACGCGTTCGCCGCGCAGGTCGCGTCCGGGTGGGCCCGCGCGTTCCACTGCGGCGACGGCGCCTGCGAGGACGACATCAAGGCGGAGACCGCCGCCACACCGCGGGTCATCGCGTCCGACGCGCCGGAGGAGACCGGCGACTGCGTGAAGTGCGGCCGCCCGTCCGCCTACGGCAAGCGCGTCATCTTCAGCCGCGCCTACTGAGGGGTTGCATCGGTGCCCGCGGGCCTTCGGGGTGGGCGGTTCGCCTTCAGCCGGGTCATGTACGGCTGGATGAACCACACGTAGGAGCACAACGCCACCAGGACCACCGCCGTGATGATCGTCCAGGTCGGGGCTTCCGAGAGCGACTCGACGATCAGCGTGGTCGCCGAGGCCATCGAGGCCATCAGGGCGAAGGCCCCGATGATCCCGAACATGTTGGCGCGGCGGATCAGCAGCGGCTTCTGCCCCAGCCGGAACAGGATCCGGTGGTGGAACACCGGCGCTATGAAGCAGATCGAGGCGAGCGCCGCCCCGAACAGCGCAATGTAGAACAGCGGCGTCCCCGCGCCGTCGACCTTGTCGAAGCCGGCGGAGAACGGGACGGTGAGCAGGAACGCGAACAGCACCTGCACGCCGGTGACCGCGACGCGGAACCCCTGGAGAAGCTCCACCAGCTGCCGGTCGAGACGTTCGTGTTCGGTCTCGTTGCGAGGCTTGTCCGCGGGATCGACGGTCATGAAAAGGCATGTACCCGGCTAAACGACCATCAGTCCACCGGCGGGGGCGGCCGTTCCTAGCCGAGGGACGGCGGTTCCACGCGCAGCGCGAGCATCGACACGTCGTCGCGCAGGTCGCTGTCGCAGAACTCCAGCAGCGCCCGCTCCACCGCGGCGAGCATGCCCTCCGGCGGCTCGCCCGCGTGGCCGGCGAGGGACTCCAGCAGACGCTCCTGCCCGAACTCCTGCCGCAGCATGTCGCACGCCTCCAGGACGCCGTCGGAGTACAGGATCAGCGTGTCGCCGACGGTGAGCTCGACCGTGTCGAGCCCCGCCTCGAAGTCCTCGAACAGGCCGAGCGGGACGCCGCCGCGCGACGCCGACCGGATCACCCCGTCGGCGCGGACGACGACCGCTGGCGGGTGGCCGGCGGTGCCGAGCGTGACGATGACCCGCTCGGTCTCCAGGGTCAGCCCGGCCATCACGGCGGTGACGAACCGGTCCTCGTCCAGCAGCGCCTCGTTGACGACGCCGAGGACGTCCCCCGGGTGCGCCTTCCACCGCGCCGCCAGCCGCGCGCAGTGCCGGGCCGTCGCCGTCACGGCCGCCGCGTCCTCGCCCTTGCCGCACACGTCGCCGAGGATCAGCCCCCAGCCGTTCTCGGTGCGGAACACGTCGTAGAAGTCGCCGCCCACCTCCGAGCCGTGCGTCGCCGTCAGATACTTCGCGGCCACGCGCACGCCGGGAATGGCCGGCAGCGACCTCGGCAGCAGCCCGGCCTGCAGCGTCTCGGCGACCTCGGCGCGGCGCCGGTACAGCCGCGCCGCCCGGATCACCAGGGCCAGGTAGCGTCCGAGCCGCTGGACGACCCCGAGGTCCATGAGGTCGAACGGGCCGTACTCGCCGCTGGCCGCCAGCGTGATCGTCCCGATGGCGTGGTCGCCGTCCTCGATCGGGACGCTCAGCACCGACGTCGCGCCGATCTTGCCGCAGACGGGCTGGCCGTCCGGGCACACGCCGAGGACGTCGAGGTCCTCGACGTGCGGGCGCAGCGCGCTCTGCCGGGTGACGAACACGGTGTGGGGCAGGCTGCCCTGGACGGGCTCGACCTCCTCCAGCATCCGTGCGGCCTCGACGGAATGCTCGTCCTCCGGGCCCATCACGACCTGGCGGCGCAGCGGCGGCGGCGAGCCCGCCGCGTGCGCCCCGGCCGGTGAGGACGCCCCCGCGCCGCCGTTCGGGCCGGTCAGGTCGATGAAGGCCCAGTCGGCGAGTTCGGCGGCCAGCAGCCGGGCGCACCGCCGCACCGCCACCGTCTCGTTGAAGACCGGCTCGTCGAGCAGCAGTTCGCTGGCGGTGGCGAGGACGTCCATCCGGTGGACGATCGTGGCGACGGCCTCATCGTCCGGCGGGGCGGCGTGAGCCGACCTCGCGCGGGCGCGCCCGTCGTGGGCGGCACCCTCCCCGGCGGGTGCGGACGCCGTCCGAGCGGACGCCGCCTGGGCCGATGCCCCCTTGGCGGTCGCCGCCCGTTCGGTCTTCCCCTGCCCGGTGGGCGGGGACTGGTCATCGGTGGGGGTGGTCGTCGGGCCGGCGGCCACCACGACCATCGGGTCCGGTTCGCCGCGGATCCACACGCGGGCCAGCGTCACCACGGCGTCGACCGGATGCTCGCGGCCGAGGAAGCGGACCGGGACGCGGCGGCGCGCACCCGTCCGGACGGCCGCGGCCAGCTGCGACCGCACGGCCGCGCGGCCCGCCATGTCGCAGAACGCCGTGAACTGCTTGCCCGACACGTAGCCGGCGGACGTGCCGAGCATCGCCGCCGCCTGCCGGTTGACGCGCCGGACGCTCGTGTTGCGGTCCAGCAGGAACAGCGGCACCGGGGCGTCCTGGAACACCGAGCGGAGCACCCGCCGCTCGTTCTCGGCCGCGGCCGACCCGCCCTGCTCGCCGGTGTGGTCGGCGCCCATCGTCCGCAGCACGGTCAGCGCCAGCTCCAGCTCGACCAGGGCCGCGTCCAGCGTGGCCCGCAGGTCGGGCTCGGGCACACCGGCGGCCTGGCGCAGCTCGCCGATGCGTCCTTCGAGGTCCGAGATCTCCCGCATCAGGGTCTCGGGTTCGAGCTGGTCGGGCTGATCGTGCATCTGGTCACCCTCTCGTCCGCGTCACACGGTGGAACCAGGCCGGCCCAGCCCAGGGCCGGCCGGACCACGGTCGTCGGGCGGCGCCACGGCCCGGCCCAGCCGGGCCCGGCTGTGCGCAGCCTATGCGCCTCACCCCCGCGCGCCTAGATTCATGACTCAGGGAAGCCTTGTTGACCGACGATACGTTGGGCGAGGGCGGTGAGCTTCACGTGACGCGTCTGTGAGATGCGGCGCATCTCGGCGAACGCCTTGTCGGCGTCGCACCCGAGCGCGTGCATGAGAATGCCCTTCGCCTGGTCGACGACGGCGCGCGCCTCGACCGCCTCCTGCAACTGCACGGCGGTGCGATGCACGTCGTCGTACTGCCAGGTGTTGGTGACCGCGGCGCTGCCCTGGGCCATGAGCAGGGACACGAGCGCGTGCCGGCTGGAGCCGAGCGCCTTGGGCGTCACCCCGTACAGGGAGAGCGTGACGAGGACGGGCGGGTTCAGGTGGGGGGTCGTGGTGAAGCAGCGCACCCCGCGGCGCAGCATGTCGGCCATCGCCTCGGGCCAGCGGGTCTCGGCGAGGATGTCGTCGGACGACAGCGCCCGGCGGCCCAGCACCACGTCGAAGACCGGCCCGTGGCCCCGGGACAGCTGCCGCTCGATGACCTCGGCGAGATCGGGATGGCTGGCCGCGGCCGCCAGCGGCTCGGGCCTGGTCTCCTCGGGCACCGGGACGCCGGGCCGGGCACCGTCCGGCGGCATGGTCTGCCTGGGGACGCGCGGGACGTCCTGGGCGGCGTCCGGCGGAGCGCCGGGCGCGTCGCCTGGATCGTTCCCGGCCCCCCCGGGGAGCGCCCAGCGTATGCTCGCCGCGCCCGCGCATCCCGGAATGGCGCGCGAGGCGAGCTCCGTCACCCGGTGCAGGGTGCCGATGTCGGAGGACTCGCCGACCATGCCCAGCCGGGCGATCTCCAACGCGAGCTGGTCCGTCAGAACCGTTTCGGTGGGCCTCACCCCTCCGAGATTATCCTGCGCTGCGGGTTCCGGCGTCGGCGGCGCCTGTCCGGTTCCCCTTCCGCGGTTTCCACGGTTCATCGGAGTCCTCAGTACTGGAAAGCGCCCAGACGCTGCTGCTTCGTGGCGGGAGGGCCGGGCTGCTCGGAGGGTCGGGCTGCTCGATGAGCGGGCCCGTTCGGGTGGGAGGGCTCGTTCGGGTGGGAGGGCTCGTTCGACCGGGGCCGCTCGGGGGCGGACGGCGCCGGGGCCGGGGGCTAGTTGTTCGGAGGGGCCTTGCTGATCTCCGGGAGGGGGCCGACCTCGCCGTTGGCGACGGCCAGGTCGCCCATGCAGACGATGCCGACCGGGCGGTGCTCGGCGTCCACGACGGGAAGGCGCCGGACGGCCTGTTCGCACATCAGCCGGACCGCGGTACCGGTGTCGTCGTCCGGGTGCACGGTGGTCAGCTCCGCCGTGCACACGTCGCCGAGAGGGGTGAGCGAGGTGTCGCGGCTCTCGGCGACCGCCCTGACGACGATGTCGCGGTCGGTGACCACGCCGCACAGCCGTCCCGCGTAGGTGACCAGAACATCGCCGATTCCTCTGTCCCGCATGATCCGGGCGGCTTCGTACAGCGTCGCGTCCAGCGGCAGCGTCTGCGGCGCCGCCGTCATCACGTCGCTGACCCTTGGTGGCATCGCGCGCACATCCTTCCGAATCGCCGGCGGCTCGCGTGACCCGTGTTTGCGCGCCTTACCCAGGGTCGGCGCGCCTATTCGGACGGTTCCGCCATCGGCCTTGTCCCGACTTGCCGTCAGAAGGCGAAGACCGTTCCGGTCCGCGACCGCATGGCGCAGTCGTTGCCGTACTCGGCCCGGAAGCGTACAGGCTTTCCGCGCCACCGCCCCTTCGCCTGGGCGATCACCGGTGAGTGGACCGCGGTGCACATCCGCCCGTCCGGCGCGTGGGCGAACGTCCCGCCGGATTCGCTCAGTTCCGAGCAGGCCCGCGCCGCTTCGGGGTGCCCGCCTCCCGGCGGCTCGCACCGCAGTGTGACGCTCCTGCCGCCGGTCGTGGCGCGGTCCGGGTGGGTGAGGGTGAGGGTGAGTGACGTCTCCGGCTCCGGCGGGACGGCCGGCATGAGGGCGATCACCGCACCCGCGATGACGCCCGTGACGAGGTTCGGCATCGATACTCCGAGGGTCGAGGGCGTAAAAGCATCGACGATCGCTCAGAGTATTCGAGAAGTGACTGATCGTGCAGGAAAATGGGCGATCCCGCAGTCACGGGGCAACTGCGGGATCGGGATCGGGATCGAGCGGTTATGCGGCGAGCACGTGCTCGGAGAGCGCCTCGCGGAGCTGCTTGCGGCCCCGGTGCAGGCGGGACATGACCGTGCCGATGGGCGTGCCCATCATCTCGGCGATCTCCTTGTAGGCGTAGCCCTCGACGTCGGCGAGGTAGACGGCGTCCCGGAAGTCCTTCGGAAGGGCGCGCAGGGCGGTGACGACATCGGAGTCGGGGATGCGGTCGAGCGCCTCGGACTCTGCGGACCGGAAACCGGACGAGTGCGCCTCGGCGCGCGCGATCTGCCACTCCTCCAGCTCCTCGGAGCCGGCGCGCTGGGGCTCGCGCTGCTTCTTGCGGTAGGTGTTGATGAAGTTGTTGGTGAGGATGCGGTGCAGCCACGCCTTGAGGTTCGTGCCTTCCTGGAACTGGTGGAAGTTCACGTAGGCCTTGGCCAGGGTCTCCTGGACGAGGTCTTCGGCGTCGGCGCTGTTGCGGGTCATGCGGACGGCGCTGGCGTACAGCGGGTCGGCGAGCGGCAGGACGTCGCGCTCGTAGCGCCGCGTGCTGTCGGCGGTCGCGGCTCCCGCGTCGCGGCTCGCGTTGCGGCGGACAGGCGTGGTCACAGCGGTCATCGTCGCTCCCCGTAGGTAGTGGCCCAGCGAGAAAGGGCCGGTTGCTGGCGCGTGTTCGGGGGCACGCGCGGACCGGGCGGACGAACCGCCCCCCGTTCAAGTGGTACGTGCCACCGTTCCCGACGGGTTCGGAGGGTCTCGGCCGCGCATGGAGGGTGGGCCGAGAGGGTGTGCGCGGGTCGGCGATGCCAGGGCGACCCCGTTTTCCGGGACGTCGCGGGCCGTGTTCGATCAGGCGCTTCCCACCCGTCGGTGGTCTTCCTGCTATGTAAGACGCATGGAAGGGTCCAAATGGTTGCGTGCGGCCAAGTGTCGTCCGTCACACACTGTGGCGTGTCGTCCTCGCCGGTGACGACCAGGCGGTATGGGGGCGGTGGAGCGGCAGGACATGAGGGCCCCGGGAGCCCGACGCGACGGGGGCTCCCGGGGACAGGGGGAGGACGGTCAGCGGGTCAGGTGTCTCAGGGCCCTGGCCATCAGGGCCTTCCGGTCTGCGGGGGCCGCCTGCTCGAATCCGAAGCCGAACAGGACGGTGTCCCTGGTCGCGACCGACGAGACGGAGTCGATCAGGGCCTGTGCGCGGACGAACTCCTCGCTGTTGCCGGGGCTTCCCTCCGGTGCCCCTTGGACGGCCCAGGGGCCGAGGCCGGTTTCGAAGCCTTCGGCGTCGATCTCACCGGAGGACGTGGTGAGCCTGGTGTCGTCGATGAACAGTCCGGTTCCGCCGGTGAAGGGGTCGCTCACGTAGGAGAAGGACACCTCGACCTGCTTGCCCGCGTAGGCGGACAGGTCGAACGCGACGGGAACCCAGCCGTTGGAGTTGCCCGTGAGGGCGTTCCACGCGCCGGACGTCCCGGTGTTCCCGCAGGGGTTGCCTCCCGTGAGGTAGTGGTTGAGGAACGGGTGCATGGCGAGGTAGTAGCCCTGCTCGCACTGGGCCGGGACGGTCGTGCTCGTCCGCCCGTTCTTCTCCGGCAGCGTGGTCCAGTCGTCGCCGCCGGCGGTGTGCGCTTCGATGATGATGTTGTCGAAGCCCGTTTCGGTGCTGTAGGCGAGCTGGGCCTGGAGCGCCGGGGCCTGCGCGGCGGTGACGGCGGACAGGTCGATCGTCCGGGTCAGGCGCCGCCAGGTGGAGTCCTGGTGCGGTCCCGCGACGTACCACTCGCCCTCGACGGGTTCGGTGGGCGCGGCGGCGCCCGCGTAGTCGCCGAGCTTCCAGCTGTCGAACTGCGGGAAGTCGCCCTTGGGCAGGACGGTCGAGGTGACCTGGAACCCGCCCGTCTCGTTCAGCGGGTTGGTCGCGGTGCCGGGAAGCCCGGCCGTGAAGCCGTCGAACGGCCGCTTCGTGCCGGTGAACTCCGTCGGGGCCCCGACGCGCTGCCTGTCGTACGCGCCCAGGTAGTACTGGAAGAAGTCGTCCGACAGCAGCTCGCAGTCGTCACGGAAGCTGGTGGTGATCACGCACGGCTTCTCCGGATGTCCCTTCAGGCCGTAGTAGATGCCGCCGCCGTTCGCCTGGCTGAGCGGCCCGTAGTAGCCGGTCGTCTCGCCGGTGTGGAGGAGCTTTCCGCCCTCGTTGAGGTACGAGCGGACGTTCAGGAGCAGGTCCTTCGCCCGGTCGGCCACCTGCGAGTCGGGGTAGTCGCCGATGACGGTGTGCAGGGGCTCGTCGGCCTCGTCCTGGGTGAGGCGGTTGTCGCCCAGGTACCAGACGACGGCCTTGAAGTGCTTCAGGACGCCGAGGTCGTGCGGGACGCCGTCCTTGTCGATGTCCCAGGTGAGCGGCTTGTGCCCGGCGGCCTCGACCATGTCCGCGTACTGCCCGGCGTACCGGGGCTCGTCCGTCCCGGCCGGGTAGGCCGGGTTGACGCCGGTGTAGTCCTCGTCCGCGATGACCAGGACATCCGCCCTGTTCTGGTCGCGCACGGTGTAGGTGAAGTGCTCGCTCTCGACGCGCTGCCGGCCCTTCCAGCCGGTGAACCACACCTCGACCTTGTCGCCGGGCCGCTGCCGGTGGACCTCGCCGCGGAACTCGCCGTAGTAGGTGTCGTTCTCGTCGCCGTACCGCTCACCGCCGCGCCATTCGCGGACGTCGCCGCGGTGCACGCGGCCGCCGTTGATCCGGTAGTTGAGCGACTTGTGGCGCAGCGACCTGCGGATCACCGACGCCACCTCCTGCGAGTGGCCGTAGGACGTGCCGAACGCGTCGGTCTTGAAGTCGGGGGCGGTGCGCCCGACGGGGGACACGGGCTCGTCCGGGTCGTCCGCCGACTTGGCGACCGACAGGGCGAGCGGGATGTTCTTCTCGAACTCCTTCTGGATGAGCGTCTCGTCGTCCGGGAACTCGAAGCCGCTGCCGCAGTCGCCGGGTTCCCACTCGTCGTCGGGGTCGGACTCCGCGGCTGACGCGCAGGTCGCCATCTCCGGCGTGATCGCCAGGGCGCCGTAGACGTTGTCGGCCTGGCCGTCGGTGTCGCCGTTGGTGGTGTAGAGCTGGGCGCCCAGCTGGGGGACGTAGCCGGGGACGGCGGGGTCGTCGATGTCGCCGAGCAGCGCCTCGTGGATCAGGTCGTCCGGGCTGTGGGTCAGGGTCTGCCAGCCCACGCCGTGCAGCAGCAGCTCGGCCGCCGAGTGGTAGTTGATCAGGAAGGTGGGACGGAGCTTCTTGTAGAGGTCCATCTGCGCCCGGGTCTCGGGCTCCGACCCGGCCGACGGGCCGCGGTAGGTCTGGTTGGGGGGATCGTCCGAGGAGCCCTCGTTGTCGTAGCCCCACTTGTAGGGGAAGTTGCGGTTCAGGTCGACGCCGTCCACGCCGGTGATCTGGCCGTCGCCGTCGTTGTCGCGGGTGTTCTTGCGCCAGAGGCGGAAGCCCTCCTCGAACGTCAGGTCGTAGCCGTCGACGTTGATGACGGGGATGAACCACAGCTCGGTCGTGTCGACGATCTCGGTGATCTCGGCGTTGGCGCCGTACCCGTCGACGTAGTGGTGCAGCAGCCGGCGCACCATCTCGGGGGTGATCCACTCGCGGGCGTGCTGGGCCGCCTGGTAGACGACGACGGGCTTCTCGTGGCGCCCGTGCCGTCCCCTGTCGTCCCCGTCGCCGTCCTTGGTGACCTTGACGGCGGTGATCGGCTGGCCCTCGCCGCTCTTGCCGATGTCCACGGCGGTCGCGATGGAGGGGTTGTCGGAGGCGACCTTGAGGAGCTCCTCGCGGATGTTCCCGGGGCCGCTGTAGGGGCGGTAGACGCCGTCGGGGGCGGCCTTCGTGCGCGCGCGGGCGTCCTGGCCGGCCTTTTCCCTGAGGCCGAGACCCTCCTTGTTGAGGGCGGCGGCCTGGGGCGCGCTCATCACGGCCTCGACGTGGACGGTGCCCTTCTTCGCGCCCTTGGTGAGACGGACGTCCTCGTGGTCGAGGCCGGAGCGGTTCAGCAGCTCGACCTGGGCCGGGTTCAGCTCGGCGGTGTAGACCGCCACGGCGGCGCCGGGGGACGCGGGACCGGGCGCGGCGTCGGCGGGGGGCGCCACCAGCGTTCCGATCAGGAGCGCGGCGGCAGCGAGGATGGGGGTGAATCTTCGATGCCGGAACAGTGTGCGCGACATTGCGCCTCCCAGACAGGGATCACAAAGGGGGTTGCGTGATCGTCTGCCTGAGAACGGTGGGTGTCAATGGCGCATTAGTGCCTTATGCCGCATTCGGTCACCGCCTTGGCGGCCGGGTCCATCTGTGCTTCGGGATCTCCGGGCCGAACCGAATTCCGCAGAGTGGCAGCGCGATCTTCTTACGCGGGGTAACGTCCCCTTTACCGGTAGTGGCCGAAGTGCCGAGAGTCCTTTGCTCCGGGGGAGGGGGACAGATGGTCATCGATGAGCTGCTGGGGGTGGCGCGGATGACCGCCATCACCCTGAACGGACGCGGACGCATCAGTCACTGGGACGACACCGCCGCCCGGCTGTTCGGCGCCGGACGGCACCAGGCCGTGGGCCGCCCGCCCGCCGCGCTGCTGCGGCTCCCGCGCGAACACCGCGGCGTCTTCGAGCCGGAGATCTTCGGCCATGTCTGGTGCGGCGCCTGCACCCTGCCGCGCGTCGACGACGGTGAACCCGCCGAGGTCGGCTGGTGGGTCTACCCGATCGATCCCGACCCCGGCGGCCTGGACGTCCGGGTCCTGGCGCTCGCCGCCGACCTGCGCCGGCTCCGCGAGGAGGGCCCCGGCGTCACCTTGGGCGACCTCCCCGTGGTGCCGCCCGACGGCACCGCGCGGCGCGCCGCCGCGGCGCGGCTGCTGCGGGTCGAGCCCGCGCTGGCCTCGCCGGCCGGGCCCGCCGCCGGCCCGTTCGCCGCCCGGCTGGCCGGACTGCTGCCCGCGATGGAGGCGGCCGCGGCCGAACGGATCACCGCGCGGGTGCTCGGCATCGGCTGCCCGGCGGTCTCGCTCGGGATGACCGTCCGGCTGCCGATCGTCCCGCACACGGATGCGCGGCCCGTCCCGCCGCCCCGTCCCGCGCCCGCCCCGGCGCCCCGGCCCGTCCCCGCTCCGCCGCCACGCGGTCCCGCCCCGCCCGAGGAGATCCGCCCGGACCGGGAGGCCGGCCGGAAGCACCCGCCCCCGGCCGCGCCCCACCCGCCCCCCGATGCCGACCCGGGCGCCGACGAGGGCTGGGACTCCATGGCCGTCCGGGAGCCGCTGACCTACCTCGGCGAGGCCGGCCAGCAGATCGGCAGCTCGCTCGACCACCTGCAGGCCGCCCGGAAACTCGCCGAGGTGCTGGTCCCGCGGCTCGCCGACTTCGCCGCCGTCGAACTGCTCGAACGCGTCGTCGCCGACTCGGCGCCGCCCCTCGACGAGATCGACGAGACCACGCAGATGCGCCGCGTCGCCGTCGTCCACAACGACGAGTCCGGACGCTGGGACGAACTCGTCCCCGAAGGGGAGGCGCTGCTCCTGACGCCCGACTCGCCGTTCGTGCAGGCCATGCGGACCGGACGCCGCGTCCACATCCCGCACGTCGGCACCGAGCGGGCCGCCGAGATCGCCGCCTCGTTCGGCGCCCGCGACCTGCGGCCGCTGTTCGCCGGCCGGGCGCTGCTGATCGTCCCGCTGATCGCCCGCGGCCGCGTCCTCGGGACGTTCAAGCTGCTCCGCAAACCGGACCGGCCCGGATTCGGCGAACTCTGCCTCGCCATGGTCGACGAACTGGCCCGCCGCGCCGCGCTGTGCATCGACAACGGCCGGCTGTACCGCCGCGAGGTGCAGGTCGCCGAGGAACTGCAGCACAGCATGCTGCCCGACGATCCACCGGACGTCGCCGGCGCACGCGTCCGCTACCGCTACCGGCCCGCCGAGCAGGCCGTCAACGTCGGCGGCGACTGGTTCGACGCCATCCCGCTGCCCGGCTGCCGGCTCGCCATCGTCGTCGGCGACGTCATGGGCCACGGCCTCACCTCGGCGGCGATCATGGGGCAGATGCGCACCGCCGTCCGCACCCTCGCCGCCGAGGACATGCGGCCCGCGCGGCTCCTGCGCCAGCTCGACGGCCTCGCCCGCCGGCTCGGCGAGGACTACCTCGCCACCTGCCTGTACGCGGTGTACGACCCCGTCGAGCGGAGATGCACCCTCGCCAACGCCGGGCACGTCCCGCCCGTCCTCGTGTCCGCGTACGGCGAGAGCCGCGTCCTGACCGTCCCGTCCGGCGCGCCCATCGGCGTCGGCGGCGTGCCGTTCGAGGCCGTCGAGGTGCAGGTCGAGGACGGGTCGCAGCTCATCCTGTGCACCGACGGCCTCCTGGAGCGCCGCGACCGCGACATCGAACAGGGACTGGAGGAACTCCGCGGCCGGCTCAGCGGCGCGACGGCCGACCTCGACGGCACCTGCGACACCCTGCTCGACACCCTCGCCGCGTCCACCCCCGCCGACGACATCGCCATCGTCGCGGTCGGGTTCGACGGGATCCCCAAGGACGACGTCTCCATCTGGGAACGGCTGGAACCGCGGCCCAGCACCATCCCCTGGATCCGGGCCCAGGTCGCCGGACGGCTCGCCGACTGGCGCCTCGACGCGCTCACCGACACCGTCGAACTGCTCGTCAGCGAACTCGTCACCAACGCCCTCGTGCACGGCGCCGGGTCCATCGGCCTCCGCGTGATCAAGGGCGGGACCCTGCTCTGCGAGGTCTACGACGACGGCGCCGACTTTCCCCGCCTCCGCAACACCGACGTCACCGACGAGTCGGGGCGCGGACTCCAGCTCGTCAGCCACCTCGCCGCGCGCTGGGGCACGCACCGGACCGAGCGGGGAAAGGTCGTCTGGTTCGAACATCCGCTGCCGCGCTGATGTGCGAGGTCGTGGGCCCGCATCGCGGCCTTGTGAGGTAAATGTCCCGTTTCGACGGATGGTTTCCGCCGTTCCCGTCCGCTCTGATCGTTGGTGATCCGTCCATCGAGGCCACCGGGGGAACCACTTGGGGCAGAACCTGACGCTGCCGGTCCCGGAGACGCTCTACGGCACCTACGCCGTGGCGCTCCCCGCACCCATCGCCGACCCGGCCGGACTGGCCCACGCCGAGGTGACGCGACGCACCCGGCCGCCCCTGCGCGACCTGGTCCTCGGCATGCTCGACAGCCCCATGCTCACCCTGGACCAGCGCCCCGCCGGCGACTTCCCGCCGCTGCCCGGCGAACTCCTCGCCGCCTACGGGGCCGCCCCGTCCGACCTCACCGCCATCGACGCCGCCGCGCACCTGCTCGCCGTCAGCGCCGCCTACCGTCCCGGCCGCCCACCCGCCCACGAATGGGCCGCCCGCGCCGTCGCCGGCGCCGTCGGGGCCGCGCTGACCGCCCCCGTGATCGACGTCTTCACACCGCGGGTCCTTCCCCTCGCCCACCTCGAACGGTCCCTCCCCGGCCCGGACGGTGCCTTCCGGCTCACCGACTGGATGCTGCTCCCGCACACCTCGGGCCCGCACGGCTTCTTCTTCACCACCAAGGGCCTGGCCAGATTCGGGCTCCCCGAACTGCAGACCGAAAATGTCCCGGCCGCCCTCGTGGAACCGTGGGGACGCCTCCTCAACGGACTCGCCCGCCGCGTCCTCGACCTCTGGCTGGACGAACTCCCCGCCGGCGAACAGCCCCTCGCCGTCGACGTCCCCGAGATCGTCTCGGTGGGCCTGCGGGACATAGCCGCCGCTCAGGGCGCCGACGAGCCGATGCGCCGCGAGGTGCCGGTCCGCCTGCGCCTCGACACCGGCGAGCCGCCCGTCCTCACCGTGCTGCCCGCCGAGGACGGCCCGGACCGTCTCGAATCCCTGTGCGCCGCCCTCTTCGGCACGCCCGAAAGCCGCCGATGACCTTGCCGATGATCTTGATCTGAGCGCAGGATCGACACGTGAGATTCGGCCCGCGCGACCGTCCAAGCCCCGAACCCGAGGACCCCGGCCCCCAGGAGCCGGAAGACGCCGCCCCCCGGCCGCGTCCCGGCCCCTACCCGGAAGACGTCCACGTGGCGGGCAGAAGCTCCGCCCCCGAACAGGCCCAGCCGCCCTCCGACTGGGTCCCCGTCGAGGAGACCCCCGCGAACGACCCGCCCTGGACACCCCACCAGCCGACCCCACCGCCCGGCGCGGCACCCCCCTCGGGCGTAGAGCCCCTCCGCCACGCTCCCACCCCGTCCCCCCGCCCTTCGGACACGCCGACATCCCCGCCACCCAGACGCCCGCGCCCCGAGTCGTCCGCCCCATGGACACCGCACGCCCCGGCGAACCCACCCCCCGCCCGTCCCCGCGCTTCGCCGAGCGACTCCGAGCCCCCCGCCGGTCGGCGACCCCGCGACCCCGGCACCGCACCCCAGCCCGGCCCTTCCCCACGGCCCGAGCCGTCCCAATCATGGGAGCCGCACGTTCCACCGGCGTCGGAGGCGGGTTCTGGGCCGGGTGGTCGGCCGCCTGAGTCGGCTGCTGGTTGGCGGCCGGGTGAGCCGGGCACCGCGCCGCAGCCCGGTTCGTC